>CAZDMY010000331.1:0-3031 GCA_964506405.1 uncultured Dehalococcoidia bacterium
GCCGCGTATGGATTTCATGGGCAGCAACAGGCGCTTTTCGTAAGCCAGCAGGATTATATCATCCTTAAGATCCGGATCGATTGATATGTCATCGTAGCAGATACTATCCGATTGAAAAGCACCGCAAAGAAGCTTCGCCACGTTTTCTGCTTCTTCGTCGGCAAAACATCCCTTAATTGCGTTTGCCAAATTCGATAATCCGTCCTGCGCCTTCTGAATCATGCTTTTCTAAGGTTCTCCAATTCCTCTTCCAGTTCTTCGATTTCTTCAAGCATTCGCGGTGGGAACGAATGCGGCGGCACGCGGCTCCGAAGCTCTGCTATGCGTTTTTCCAGTTCTGTGATTCGATCATCTGTTGACATATTACTATTCGCCGGGAGGGCTTTTTAGTCTCAGTTGAGGCTGTGGATGCTTTTCAAGTTAACAAACAGGGGTGGATTTCATATAACGGCATACCGGTGGCATTAACTTGATTCAGGGAGCCCAGCCTTGGGCTCATCACACCGGCTCCTTTGAGGATGGCAATCATGGTATCGACTCGATCAGCAAGCCCTGCCGACCTGCAGGATTCCGATATCTGGACAGCTGTGATCACGCCTTTTGTACAACGAGTTTTCATTTCCCGGGCCAGTACCGGCATCTGCGCCCATTCAGGTTCTCCGCTATCGCGGAAGTAATCCGAGATAGCTTGTTGGGGACGCCATTCCCCTGTTTTTTTGAAGATAAGCAACAGCCACCTCGAGATATTTGGCATCTCGTATCGTTCCCCCGGCTCGAGCATCAATACGCGATCGTCCCATTCACCGCATCGGGAAGTCCGAACTGGAATGAGTAGACGCCACTGCCAGCCAAGCATCAGTGCGTCATCGGTATCTTTTCCAGCAATCGATAAGGCTTCTTCGTAAGAGATGCTGCGGGATTCACAGGTATGTTCGAGTATTCGGACCAGGTAACCGACCGAAGCATCTTCACCCAGGACTGGGATTTGCGGCAGGGGGATTTCTCTTTCCAATAGCACTATAAAGAGCTTATCAGATATTCGGTAAACAGGACAATCGGATCTTTTGCCCACCTTCGTCCCGAATCGATGGTGATTCTCTCTTCCCGATCAGGAATTTGGAAGAATTTCTGCAACCTCTTTACGAAGCATCTCGTATATTTGCTCCTCCAACTCCTTTGATGGCAGTTCCTTGGCTTTTTTCAAGTTCATTCTTGAGGTCAGCTCCAGATAATAATCCATTGACATGCCTTCTCGATCGAAAAGATTCTTGCCGCATTTCACACCACAGGCATCAATCATCATCCGCTTTTCGGATATCTTTTCGATTTCTTTACGCTTGGCAGGGATCGCGATTGCTGGAAGACAACCAATCTTGAGCGTATCGGGATTTTCCTCCCAAAGCCGAATACATGCTTTGGCCGTGGCCACCCCCGTGTTGCAACCGCCGTAACAGGTGAATAATAGAAGCCTGTATGTCATTTTATCATCGCTTTATATTCATCCGCGTACTTGCCGTTCTTGGCACCCTCGAACATCTGACCTTTTTTAACCATTTCAAGTGCCAGGTACTCACTGGCAGCCATGCCGGCCGCAGCACCATCACCTGCTGCATTCACCAGATGGCGATGGCTTCCGGTAATCTCGCCGCAGGCGAACACCCCCGGTTTGCTGGTCATCATATGATCATCGATTTCAACGAATGGCCCGGCCATACTAATACCGGCATCCTGAGCCAGATGGTTGTTCGGTTCGGTTCCCACGCAGATCACTACCCAGTCAACCGGAACCTCTTTTTCTTCCTTTGTCTCGTTATTGAATACGGTCACTGAAGCAACTGCACTATCGCCATTGATAGCCTTGACTTCGGTGTTGTACCGAATATCGATATTGTTGCTCTCCAGCATCGATAGCATCGGCATATAGGTTCGCAGTGATTTCCGTCGGTGCACCAGGGTCACCTGACTTGCCTGCCCCTCGTGCTTGGAGACCAGCGCCGTTTTGGCCGTAGTATTTCCGCCCCCAACCACCAGGACATGCTTGCCGGCAAATTTGTCGGTGTCGCGCTTGGCGTAATACGAAACTCCTTTGCCGAGGAATTCCTCTTCACCGGGTACGCCCAGCTTCTGCATTTTGCTGCCGGTAGCCAGTATGATCGCTTTGGCCTGATACTGGTTGGCTTCGGTGGTCACGATTTGTTTATCGGCGTCGATGCTCTGTACCTTTTCCTTTCGAATCTCTGCACCGAAGCCAGCCGGGGGTGGTGCGGTGACCTGGTTTTCCATGTTTGCCATGAGTACCGCCCCGTCTCCGGTGGGGAAGCCGGGGTAATTTTTGACCGTATAGGCAATGGCACCCTGGCCTCCCACCCAATCGGATTCGAGTACCAGCGTACTCCAGCCGTCCGGCTTGGTGTACAAAGCCGCGGACAGCCCGGCCGGCCCCGCTCCCACAATTACAATATCTCTTTCTTCCATGATTTATTCCTCCTTGAATATTCCGCCAACTATTTGTTTTTCAGATTATGTTTATGTATACATGAGTAAGGATGGAGGGGTTATATAAGGGCGTTAACTTTAGGTCGGATCATTTCTTCGGGTACTGCCCCCAGGCTCTCGTCGACTTTCTCACCATTTTTGAAGAAGAGCAGCAACGGAATGCTCATCACTTTGTACTGCATCGCGGTTTCCTGATTATCATCCACGTTCAGACTGCAGAACTTCATCTTACCCTCAAACTCCTCGGATAGCTTTTCTACCACCGGCCCGATCATCCGGCATGGACCGCACCACGGAGCCCACATGTCCACCAGAACTGGCAGGTCCGCGTCGATTACCTGCTGCTTGAAATCCTTATCCGTCACTTCAATTACCACTACGCGTTCCTCCTTAGGTTTTTTTGCTGTTAACCAAACTTAATGAATACCATGTTGTACTCTTAGTTGCGAATGAATATTGCTAAGTGCTGGATACCCATTGGGAATCTGGAATTTATCATGTTGTTTGACCCATCTTCGTCCGTAGCGAATTCAAT
>CAZDMY010000332.1:0-3029 GCA_964506405.1 uncultured Dehalococcoidia bacterium
GGGGGTGGAGGCGGCGGCAAACCAAAGCGGCCGAAGGGAAGCCGGCGTAATATTCGTGCCCAGAAACGCGGGTACTAGCTTTCGACTGTTTTCAGGCATAATCACAGGTTCATAATAAGTCAGCAAGCAAAATCTGGCTGGATATCAACTTAGGGTAATGAAGATTTTGTATCTGTAATCCAGCGTACTTGCAAATTGAGAAAGGAAGCCGTCGGGGCACAATCATTCTTATGCCGATTCCGCTTTTAGTATCGACACACATAAACCGAGGGGAGTCGATCAAGCGGTTTTCCTTTCAACATATCCGCCGAGAATATGCCTTCCATCTGATACATCCGCACGCAGTTTTTCGGGTTCGATCAGGATAACTGAAAGATCATCGCCGCAACCGAAAGTAGTTCTGATTTGCCCAGCGTTTTCCTCTTGTACAACTTGATTGCTCATTCCGGCCACTTTTTTTGCGAAGCTTTCGGCGTCATCCAGTACCATCTTCAACAGAATATCCTCAAGACGAAGACTATCTTCGGTCAAGCGGATTGCAGTAATTCCATCGCTGGCAAGGATGAAAAAATCGTCTTCCTCGATGGTGACAGATTTCAACTCGAAGCGTGCATTCAAGGTTCCCCATCGATTGGGCTCAGCCTCCATTTTTGATAGTGTCTGCCGAGATTTGTTTCCACGGAAAAGGTACGAATCGCCGCATAACAGGGTCATCGCCTGTCCGGGTGTGTCCCCCGGAAAATGAACAAGCGCCAGAGTCGCACGGTCTCTCAGTCCGGTCCCCGCATTTTGATTGATTTCATTGATCATGCCCTCAAGGCCCACGGCTGAATTCGATTGCAATCGCTCATCCAGCCTGGTGATGAGATCTCGCGAGAACGTGGTAACACCAGGGGGATCCGATATGGCAAATACCTGCTGTCGCGTGTTTACATAAAGGCAATCGCTGGTATAGACCGGGTGTGCAGCGCCGGTCATAGCACCGTGAAAAACTTTCCCGGCACCCGGATGGATGCTGCCGCAAAAGCCCGGGCCGACAATGACGTTCCAAGTGCAACTTTTTTCGTATCTGCCCATGGCTTTTCGGGCTTTCTGGTATTTTTGCTTCAGGTGGTCCGGTATATTGCGGAAGTACGGATTGAACAAGGCCGGGTGTTGCTTGAAAATCCCTTTTTCAAATACCGGGTAATCCGTTATATTAGTCTCGTTTGTCATACAACTATTATCAATACTCTATGCCTTTGCGTGCCGCAACCCCTTCGAGGTAGGGATGTTTTTCCATTTGCATATCCGTTACGTAATCGGCCAGTTCCCTGATTTCGGTCGGTGCACTACTGCCGGTGAGAACCAGTTCCAGAGAATCCGGTTTACTTTTCACGATCCGAACAAGCATTTCGGTTTGCAGTAATCGGCGTCTTATGGCAATGAAAACCTCGTCGAGTATAACCATCTGATATTTTCCACTATGGATAGTTTTATGTGTGAAATCAATAGCCCTTTCAACATCCTCTTTCAACTGTTCCTCGGGTAACACAAAGCAATTGCCATGAGTAAACTGAACGATTTCGAAGGCGTTGTACCTTGCGGTAAAAATATGCTCCCCGCAATCGGGTTTGCCCTTCAGGAATTGAATAACGATAACCTTCATCCCCTGGCCGGTGGCACGTAATGCCAGGCCAAGGGCAGCCGTTGTCTTCCCTTTCCCGTTTCCGGTATAAACGTGAACCAGTCCCTTCATCTCGTTATCTCGCTGATTGCCTGCACGAGTCTTTCACACTCGGGAATGCTGCGGGGTGAAATCCGGACATATTCCGGCAGTCCAAACGATGTACAGTCTCTAACCATTATTCCGTATTGCAGCAATCGGCTGCGAAATCTAACGGCATTTCCCACATTGATCAGGAAGAAATGGGTACTAGAGGGCAATGGCCTTAGCCCCATCTCGTGAAGGCTTTGGGAAAGAAATGCTTTAGCTTCCCGTATGTCCTGTTTACATCTTTCCAGATGCGCTTTGTCTTCCAACGCAACCGCCCCCGCATTCTGGGCAATTGTATTGACGTTCCAGGGCGGACAAACCTTTCTAAGTAAATCGATGATATCGGTGCGTGCGACCGCGTATCCTAAACGCAGTCCGGCTAATGCATAATCCTTGGTCATTGAACGGATGATTGCCACGTTTCCCTGGTTGACCAGGGCAATTGCACTCCACGGATCGGTGGCAAAGCTTATATACGCTTCATCCACCACCAGCAGGGAATTATTACAGGCGGTCAGCACTCGATCGATATCCTCAGGGCTCATTTGCGTTCCGGTTGGATTATTTGGATTACACAGGAAAACAACTGCAGGCTGGTTTTCAATGATCAACTTGACGAAGCTGCCGATATCCACCTTGAATCCATTGGAAGGATCGGTCCGGTAATCGATAACTCTCGATCCCGCAATATGGCAGGCGACTTCATATTCCCCGAAAGTCGGGATGGCGATCAGGGAAGGGGTTTCTCTGGTTAAGAAAACGCATGTGATCAGGCGAATGATCTCCATAGAGCCGTTGCCGACGATAATATTAGAGCTTTCAATACCAAGATGGCTTGCTAGAAGGTTTCTAAGTTGAGTGCAGGCCGAATCCGGATAACGGTCGATTGCCGATGAATTAATGGCCTCTGTTATACCTGCCGGGGGACCGAACGGATTGGCACTGA
Source organism: uncultured Dehalococcoidia bacterium (assembly GCA_964506405.1). GTDB lineage: Bacteria > Chloroflexota > Dehalococcoidia > SZUA-161 > SpSt-899 > JBGLNL01. The sequence continues at coordinate 2,703 of CAZDMY010000332.1, forward strand.
CGCTGAAATCCAGAACTTCCTCAGGCCTGAAGCCAAGCCGGGCGATCTCTTCATAGTCAGGCCCGCCATGGGGGCATACATCGAGGTTTTCTATTTCAGGCCTAGGATGCAAGGGCAAATTTGACCCCCTCGATACCCAAGCATAACAGACTCCAGACTGCCGCGACAAGGCACATCATTAATAGCATCCGGTTGATTGTGCCGGCATTCAAGGGTTCGCTATCGTCCCCAAGTTCATAACATCCCTCTTTGCTCAGGCGGACTCCCAGAGCCCCGGCAGCGGCACTCATCGGCCAGCCCGCATTGGGGCTCTCGGTCATGGCGTGA
>CAZDMY010000333.1:0-3021 GCA_964506405.1 uncultured Dehalococcoidia bacterium
CTGCAAGAGAAAGCTCCCGGTGGTGGTTTCATCGGCACCCCAGGCTGGCAGCACTGCTCCGATCAAGGAAGGGGGTATCCTGGCTCAGATCAACGCGGAGGTCCTGGCAGGCATCACCCTGGGCCAGCTTGTAAACCCTGGAACCCCGGTGATATACGGCAGTGTCCCGGTACGTGCCCGTATGGATACTTTAGCCGATTCCTACGGATGCGTCGAAACCAGCCAGTACAATATCGATTGTGTTCAGTTGGCGCGCTACTACAACATTCCGAATTACTCCACTTCCGGCGTTTGCGATCCCAAGTTCCCGGGGCAGCAATCTACTGTGGAGCGCTTCTTTTCGGATATTCTGGTTATGATGAGCGGTCCCCAGTATTTGCATTGTGCATTCGGGCTGCTGGATTGCAATTCGGTCTTTTGCCTGCCCCAGGCGGTGCTGGACGACGCGCACTTCAAAATGGTAAAGTTTTTCCTTAGGGAACCAAAGATCGATTCAGTTGAATTAGAGGATGTTTTGGGCCAGATACGAAAAACAATGCAAACGCCGCAAAAGCTCTATATCAGTTATATCCGCAAGGTCATGCGCAGCGGATTGCTTTCACCTTCCTATCCGTTTGAAGGAACGGGTGAAACCGACGCCGCACTTAAGCTTGCCTGTGAACGTATGAACGAACTCCTGGACCAGCCGGTCGATCATATCGATGCGGAGACCACACGGAAGGTTTTCGGCGAGATACCGGGACTGTTGCCCAGGTTAAATACTTATCAGTAATCTGTTGAAAATATCTATTAGCGAATTAGGAGGAAAAATGTCTGAGGATATCATTGCCCAACTGAAGAAAAACGTTATTCAGGGGAGAAAAACCGCTGATGACGAAGGTATTGATGAGGATCTGAGTGGCCCGGGCGTTCTGGAACTAACCCGACAGGCGATCGATGCCAACATACCGGCGGACAAGATCATCATGGAAGGTCTGACCTCCGGGATGGAGGTGGTAGGGCAGAAATTTGCCGCCAAGGAATATTTCATTCCCGATATGCTGGCTTCAGCCGAGGCAGTGGGTGAGGCGATGGATATTCTGAAACCGGTATTAGAAGCTTCCAATACGCCTACTAAAGGGAAATTCGCCATCGTTACGGTTAAGGGCGATATCCACGACATCGGTAAGAATATTGTTGCCATTTTGCTCAAGGGGGCGGGGTATCAGGTCGAGGATCTTGGCATCGATGTGCCCACTGAAAAGATCGTCGAATACGTCAAAGAGAAGAAACCCGACTTCCTCGGTCTTTCGGCATTACTGACCACGACGATGGTGGTGATGAAGGATGTTATCGATGCGTTGAAAGAGGCCGGGGTAAGGGATACGGTTAAAGTTTTCGTAGGGGGTGCTGCGGTGTCGGAGGAATATGCCAACGAGATCGGCGCGGATGAATATGCGCTTGATGGCTTTGATGCTGTTCGAAAACTGGATGCAATGCAGACGAAATGGTTTCTGAGATAAAGGAGAGGATGGTAACATGGCCGCAATAGCTGGAATCATATCGACAAAACAGGACCAATTGGGGGATTGCACCGATCAGGTGGAGATGATGCTGCAACTGATGCGGCATCGCGGTCCAGATAACATGAAGGTGCGTACACTGCCTGAGGGAAACGGCAGTATCGGCGCTGTGGAAATCAATCTCACGCCACAGAAAACGCCGGCGGCGTCATTCAACCAGCCGCCGTATATTCTCTTTGACGGGGAGCTTTTCAACGGCAGAGAGGAAGGTATGACCGATGTCGAGCTGTTCAAGCAGTTTTACCAGCAATATGGGAAAGGCTGTTTTTCGCAACTGGATGGGAGCTATACCTGCGCGATCGTAGATGGTGATGAAGTAATCCTTGCTCGAGATCAAGTCGGTGCCAGGCCGCTATTCTACGGGTCGCAGAACGATACGGTTTTCTTCAGTACGGAAATGAAGGGGCTGGCAAGCCACCTTCGGACGGATGTCCATGAGTTGCCTCCTCAGTATATCTATAGCACCAAAGGTGGCCTTAAGCTGTTCGATCCTTTTGATCCGGACGTTCCGGACCCGGGCGACGACTTGAAAACGGCCGCCAATACTCTAAGAGAGCTGATGATCGAAGCCACCCGCAGGCGGATGGACGGTGTCAGGGCTTCGGCACTGAGCGGTGGACTTGATAGCTCCATCGTGGCCACCATCGCCAAAGAATTCAATCCGGAGTTGCATCTGGTCACAGCAACCATCGACAGCAAACCGGGGCCCGATTTGGAAAATGCCATCCTGATGGCCGATTTCCTTGGATTGCATCATCATATCTATCGAATCAGTGATGATGAAGTGTTCGATTGTATTCCGGAGATGATCTGGTATCTGGAGAGTTTCGATGAGGATTGCATCGTAGGGCAGATATCCAACTACTATACGTCCGTGCTGGCCAAAGAGTATACGGACCTGATGTTCGTCGGCGAAGGCGCGGATGAGCTGTTCGGCGGCTATCGCACGGTGCTCAAGCACCCGAGTGTCACCATGCCGGAGCGCCGCGAGGAGTTAGCCCAGAAGCTGCTGGATATCGCATATAATACCGCGCTACGCAGGCTGGATCGCGGATGGATGGCGAATGCGGTTGTCTATCAGACCCCTTATCTGGATCCGAGGGTGATCAAATTCAGCCAGAAGGTCCCTATGGCCTGGAAAATCTATGGTGAACAACAGACTGAGAAGTTCATACTGAGAGAGGCATTCCGCGATATGCTGCCCGAGCAGATCGCTAACCGGGAAAAGCTGCGGTTTTCCCGCGGAGTAGGCACGGAAGATCTAATGGACCAGATGATTTCTACTGTGGTGGATCCCGAAGAGATCAAGGAACGCCCGGCAACCCCGTACGGGCTCAAGTATGCTTCCTTCAAGGAAATCTATTATTACGACGAGTTTATCCAGATGTTCCCTCCGGCCTATGAAAAGCAGACCATCAGGTGGGATCCGTTTAAATAGGACTTAGCTGTTATTCCCGGC
>CAZDMY010000334.1:0-3016 GCA_964506405.1 uncultured Dehalococcoidia bacterium
GGCTCTATCGTAAAAAGGAAAGTCAAATGGAAACGAATTTGAAATCTAAGGCGTTTGAGCAGTTCGCAGCAGCGGCCGAAACGCTGGCCAATGACCAGATCCGCCAGTGGAAGGAGCAGGGCGGGCAGGTAATGGGATATTTCTGCTCGGCCATGCCGGAGGAGATCATCACCGCCGCCGGGATGCTGCCGTTCCGTATCCGCGGCACCGGCAGTCAGGGAACGGAACTGGCCGATGCCTTCTTCAGCAGCATCAACTGCACCTTCGCCCGGCACGCCTTCAATGTAGCGCTCAAGGGAGAGCTCGATTTCCTCGATGGGCTGACTATGTTCAACAGTTGCGATAATGTCCGCCGCATCTACGATCACTGGATCCGTCAAATGAACACGCCCTTCACCCATTTTATGTCGTTCCCCAAAAAGGCCGAACCGCCACAGGTGAAGTTCTTTCGAAATGAACTGGCCAAGCTCACTGATCATATGGAACATCAGCTGGGCAAAAAGATCACCGATGACGATTTGGGCGAAGCCATCAAGTTGCACAACCGGACCCGCCAACTTTTACGTCAATTATACAACTTGCGCAAAGCAGAAAACCCTCCTCTCACCGGAGCCCAGACACTGGCTGTTACTGTGGCGGCCACCGCCATGCCCAAAAACCGGTTCAATGCCCTGCTCGAGGAATTTATGGCGGACCTCAGGGATGCCGACGGCGTTTCGGGGCACAGAGCCCGGCTGATGCTCGTTGGCGGTATCATCGATGACCCGCGTTTCGTCGAGGTTATCGAAAACCAGGGCGGGTTAGTGGTTTCCGACTCGCTGTGCTTCGGATCGCGCAGCTTCTGGGTCGATGTCGAAGAGGAGGCCGATGATCCCCTGATGGCTCTGGCACAACACAGCGTGGCTGATCGCCCCTCCTGCCCGCGAACCTTCGGACTTCATGAGAAACGCGCCGAATTCATACGCCAGATGAGTGAGGATTTCCGGGTCGACGGGATAATCTTCGAGCGGCTGACATTCTGCGACGTCTGGGGTTTCGAACAGTTCCCTATTCTTCATGATTTCAAGCAGTGGCAAATGCCCCATCTGGTCCTGGACCGGGAGTACACACTCGGTGCAGTCGGCCAGTTGAGGACACGGGTACAGGCATTTCTGGAAACAATCGGGAGGTAGTGATGGACTCAAAGACCGAAAAAACCCTGGAACGAACCCGCGAGGACATCGCTGTTTACAGTTCGATCGTGGAGATGATGGAACTGGCCCCCGGCGAGATGAACCACCTGTATATCCCCACCATGAAAAACATGATCCGGCAATCGGAGCGGACCATCGAATGCATTGAAACCGGCGAGCCGTTTGCCGCCAGTTGCTTTACCAATCCGGCCGAGATTTTCACTGCCCTGGATCTGCACTGGTATTTCCTGTTCAAGCAGTCCTTTGCCGGCGGCCTGCCCAATCCGCACATGATGGAGGACCTGGAGGCGCTGGATCACATGGGTGTTCCTTCCGACGTATGCACCCTGATCCGGCTGGCGTTGCATTACCTTGATGCCGGGCTGGTGCCCAAACCCACCGTATATTTGGGTATCACCGAACCCTGTGACGGCATCGTTGGCGTTCATGAAGCCATCCGTACGCATCCGGACTGGTGCGACGTCCCTTCCTGGGGACCGGATTTGATCTACTGGCACGATGATGAAAGCCTAGCCTATTTCGCCGGCGAGATCCGGGATATGGTCCGGTTCCTCGTTGAGTACACCGGCAAGCAGTTCGATCTGGACCGGCTCCGGGAGGTGATCGTAGAATCCAACAAACAGTATGGGTTGTGGCATGAGCACTCCGAGCTTAAGCGGGCGGTTCCCTGCCCTCACCGCTACATGATGAGCATGCAATGTTTCTATCAGACGAACTTCGAGGGCGGCGGCCGGAAGGAAAACACCGGCTGGTTTGAGGATCTGGTGTCCGATGCCGAGATGCGCGTGAGGGAGAATCGTCCGGAAGCCCCCAATCAGAAAATACGGTTACTGTGGTTCGACATACCCCCCGTCTGGTTTGAGGAATTGTTTGGCTGGCTGGAGGAGGAGTGGGGGGCGGTGATCGTTATGGACATGGTCAGCTACTGCCCGTACACACCCATCGATACCCGGGATGAGGAGACCATATTCAAGGGATTTGCCAAACGGGTATTGATGGACCCGCCTATGGTCCGCCAGGCACGCGGTTATGCGGATAATTTCCTGAGCGATATCACCCGGATCGTCCGGGATTACAAGATCGACTGCGTGATATGGCCGGGACATATCGGCCACAAGGATGGCGCGGCCAGCATCAGCCTGATGCGTGAACGGTGCCGGGAACTGGATGTTCCCTTCCTGCATATAGGGATGGACCAGTTCGACAAGCGTTACATGACCCCTGACGAAGTGAAGACGAAAATCTCCCAGTTCTTCACCGCGATGGGATTGGGATGAATGCAGGCGATTTCCCGGGAAGGGTTGACTCGAACTGTATAAATAAATCATAATGAGCAAAACAATGGCAGACCGCTGAAAATGATCTGATTGTACTCAATAAAAAACCGGCATCTTTATCGGCGTCCCTGGTATTCGCAGCACAATACTAAAAGCAGGATAAATGGCCGAGAAAACAACCGGGATTCGATTTGTCATACTGGTAACACTGCTGTTATCAACATCAATTACGTGCGGTGAAAACGACCAAACCGGCATTCAGTCTCAGATTTCCCCTTCGCCTGCACCCGTCGCAACAAAAGAGATAAAGTTCACCATCGGCAACCTCACCGACCTGACCGGTGCATCTTCCAACGCCATCGCAGTCATCAATCAAGCCCTTGATGACCTGATTGATTACTACAACGATAACAACCTGATTCCGGGGGTTCATCTCAACGTTATCGCATACGACGGGATGCTGGATACCGGGCAGGATATCGTTGGGTACGAATGGTTGCGAGCCAAAGGGGCGGATATCATCTACACCAGCGTGCCGACTTCTCC
>CAZDMY010000335.1:0-2997 GCA_964506405.1 uncultured Dehalococcoidia bacterium
GATGATGAGGTTCGCAGCCGGGAGGAGAACTGTGTGGGTTGCCATCGTTGTGCAGTGTTTTGCCCGACGAATGCGATCACCATTCGGGAGAACCCGAGGCAGTATCGCCGGAACTATAACTGGACAGCCGAAATAATGGAGGATATTAAAAAACAGGCCGAAACCGGCGGCATGTTGCTGACGGGTATGGGCAGCGATAAGGACTACCGGATTTACTGGGATCATTTGCTGCTCAACGCCAGCCAGGTGACCAACCCTTCCATCGACCCGCTGCGAGAGCCGATGGAACTGACCACGTATATCGGGTCCAAACCCGAAAGGGTGGAAATCGATCCGGATAATCTGGAACTGACCACACTGATAGCGCCTCAGGTGGAACTGGCTCTGCCGGTGATGTTCTCGGCGATGTCCTATGGGGCGGTCAGCCTCCATGTGCAGGAATCGCTGGCGCGTGCCGCTACGGAATTCGGCACTATGTGGAACACCGGTGAGGGTGGATTGCATCGCCGGCTGTTTAAATACGGAGATAATACCATCGTTCAGGTAGCGTCGGGCCGGTTCGGAGTCCATTCGGGATACCTCGATGCCGGGCGTATGGTGGAGATAAAGATCGGCCAGGGGGCCAAACCGGGAATAGGAGGGCATCTCCCTGGTGAAAAGGTGAGCGAGGATGTAGCCAGAACGCGGATGATTCCCGCAGGAACGGATGCTTTGTCGCCCGCGCCACAGCACGATATCTATTCTATCGAGGATCTCGCTCAGTTGGTTTACGCATTAAAGGAAGCCACCAACTATACCAAGCCGGTGTCGGTGAAGATCGCTGCGGTGCATAATTCTGCGGCAATTGCCAGCGGTATGGTTCGGGCCGGAGCGGATGTTATCGTACTGGATGGATTGCGCGGATCAACCGGGGCGGCCCCAAAAGCGATCCGCGATAATGTCGGTGTGCCGATCGAGCTGGCGCTGGCAGCAGCCGATACACGACTGCGTCAGGAAGGTATTCGCAACCGCGCATCTCTGGTGATCGCCGGTGGTATACGCAAGAGCAGCGACGTGCTGAAAGCGATCGCACTGGGCGCTGATGCGGTGTATATCGCTACATCTGCGCTGGTGGCACTGGGCTGTACCACCTGCCAGCAGTGCCCGACAGGCAAGTGTGCCTGGGGGATCTGTACCAGCGATCCGACACTTACCAAAAGGATCAACCCCGAGATCGGGGCGGAGCGGTTGTACAATCTGCTGCGCGGCTGGAGCCTGGAGATTAAGGATATGCTGGGTGGGATGGGGATCAACTCCATCGATAGTATCAGGGGAAACCGTCTCCACTTGCGGGGGGTGAACCTGAGCAATACGGAGCTGGAGATTCTGGGAGTCCGGCATGCAGGAGACTAGGAATTGTTTTATGGGAAGTTATTTGCCGAGGTCATTCGCGCAAAGCCTGTCCTCGACCCGATCGGGGGGCGGGAATCTCTCAAGTAATTACAAGAGGTCCCGCTTAGTGGGCCGGAATGGTTCATGGCGTTGAATGGCTGGACGATCACAAGATTATTAGAAATATAGAATGAAGATTCATTCATTTAGGGAGGAAAGAAAATGGTAATGACTGCAGTTCGAACGGAAACGGAGATCGATCTGGTAGGCAGATCTCATCGGCAGGCGAATGCACAACTACGGGAAACGGTAGCCGGGGGAGAAAGGCACGTTATTTTACATAATGTATGCGGCCAGCGTTACCTGGGCACCGATCTGGAATGTCCGGTGACCGTCGATATCCACGGTACACCCGGCGGCGATCTGGGATCGTTCATGAAGGGCCCCATGATCAACGTATTTGGTAATGCCCAGGATGCCGTCGGTAATACCATGGATGAAGGCCGGATCGTTATACATGGTCATGCCGGGGATCTTCTGGGCCATTCCACACGGGGTGGCGAGATATTCGTTCGCGATTACGTCGGCTATCGGGCCGGAATTCATATGAAGGCTTATGGGGAAAAGAAACCGGTTATCGTCATCGGAGAAACCTTCCAGGATTTTCTGGGTGAGTACATGGCCGGAGGCACGCTGGTGGTGCTTGGACTTAATCTGGCCCCAGGCGAATTTCATCGCGCCAATTTCATCGGGACGGGCATCCACGGCGGTGCGATCTACCTGAGAGGAAATGTCCATGACTATCAGCTTGGCAAGGAGGTCGGCATAGCGGAACTGGATGAATCCGATTGGGCGGTCTTGCGGCCGTTGATCAACGATTACGCGTTGCATTTCAATGTCGATGCCCGGGCGATTATCGATAGAGGGGAATTCAAGAAACTGTTTGCACTTTCCCTGCGCCCATATGGTAGATTGTACGCTTATTAGCGGGAGTGAATTATTCTGACGGTTCCCGTGCGCCAGGACGTAAGGGAATAGCGTGTTAATGAAAACGATTCATAAAGAATAAGGTAAATGCGATGGTGAACACACTTATCAGTAAACCAACTCACGAAGTTGCCAGAAAAACGGAAGGGCCGGTAATCGACATTCATCCGGGTTCGCCTGCAGTCTGGCTGGTGACCGCCTGTGCGGGGGATGTGCGCTCAGTGTGTGTCGAACTGGGTGCTCAAGGTTTCGGTTACGTCGTTTCCACCTTCTGTAATGAGGCGGCCGAAATCATAGGCAACACGCCGCCTGAGATTGTTGTCCTGGATGTGGCTACACTCCCAAGAGGCGTATCCGGGGAGATTGCGTTTATCAGCAAGTTGAAGAGGTGGTTGAACTTACCGGTCATCGTCCTCATTCCTCCTGAGGATCTGGATGAAATCGATTGGAAGGCCGGGATGGATGATTTCATCCTCAAACCGTGCTGTCCGGGTGAACTTAGCACCAGGATCCGGCGGGTGCTCTGGCGCGCCAGCGACATGAGCATGGACAATATCATAAAAAGCGGCGATCTGGTGATTGATCTGTACAAGTATGAAGTTATGGTGGCCGGTCGTCATGTGAACCTTTCCTTCAAGG
>CAZDMY010000336.1:0-2960 GCA_964506405.1 uncultured Dehalococcoidia bacterium
CTACGGATATCAGCAAATACAGGCTTGAAGCCGCCCGGAGATTCGGCGCGGATTCCACCTTGCTTGCCACGGATGATATTCGGGTCCGGGTGAAAGAGATCAACGAAGGCCGGCTGGCCGACCTCGTTATCGTGTGTGCCGGGGTCGAATCCGCTTTCGATCAGGCACTGCAATCGGTCGAGCGCGGAGGAACGGTTCTGATATTTGCCCCACCGAAACCTGCGAGCAAATTCCCGATCGCATTATACGAGCTATGGCGCGATGGGATCACGTTAACAACTTCCTATGCCGGGAGTCCAGCCGACATTACTGAAGCCATCCGATTGATCGAACTGGGTCAAATCAATGTGCAAGACATGGTCACCCACCGCTTAGGCCTGGCCGATACAGGAGCTGGATTTCACCTGGTCGCGCAGGCACAGGATTCACTTAAGGTAATTATTGAACCACAATGCTAATGTTTGGCTTTAATGTTACTAATATTTTTATACTATGAAAGCCTCGTATGACACGGTTTGTTTATTCTACTGTTCTGGTTCACACTGAGCTTTTCGAAGGTTAAAGGGAGGTAAGAATGACATTATCAAAACGAGCACAGGCAATCAGTCCATCGCCCACCCTGGCAATCACCGCCAAGGCCAAGGCCATGAGGGCTGAGGGTATCGATATTATCGGCTTCGGGGCGGGTGAGCCGGATTTCGACACCCCGGCACACATCAAGGCTGCCGCCATTCAGGCAATTGAAGAAGGGTTTACCAAATATACGCCCACCGCCGGCATTCCTGATTTAAAACAGGCAGTATGCATGCGCTTTGCAGAGGATATCGGCGTAGATTATGAGCCTTCCCAGGTCATCGTCTCCTGCGGTGCCAAGCACAGTATCTACAACATAATACAAGTATTATGTCAAAAAGGTGACGAGGTCCTTATTCCCTCCCCCTATTGGGTCAGCTACCCGGAGCAGGTGCGCGTGGCCGGGGCAACGCCGGTGATTATCGAAACCGATGAAAAGAGCGAATTTAAGATCACTCCCGATAATCTATCCAGCCATATCACTCAAAAGACCAAACTGCTTATCCTCAACAGTCCGAGTAACCCAACCGGCGCGGTTTACGCCCGTGAGGAACTGCAAGCCATTGCGAATATCATAAATGAGAAACAAATCCGGGTTATATCGGATGAGATCTACGATAAGCTCCTGTACGATGGACTCGAGTATACAAGCATTGCCGCTGCAGGCCCCGAGATAAAAGCCGGAACCCTGGTCGTTAATGGCGTCTCCAAGGCCTATTCCATGACCGGCTGGCGGATCGGCTATGTGGCTGGAGATAAACAGATTATCTCAGCAATGTCCAACTTGCAGGATCATTCCACATCCAATCCCACATCTATCGCCCAGAAGGCGGCGCTGGCGGCGCTGACCGGCCCTCAGGAGCAGGTAAAGGAGATGGCCCGCGAATTTGAGAAACGGCGTAATTACATGGTGGAACAACTCAACGGAATCCCGGGCCTTTCCTGCCTGAAGCCACCGGGGGCATTCTATGCATTTGTCAACGTCTCCACCGTGCTGGGCAAATCGTTCAACGGGAAAAAGATAGACGGATCCATGGACCTGACGGAACTTCTCTTGAGTGAGGCCCGGGTAGCCGTGCTGCCCGGAAGTCCGTTCGGAGCCGACAATTACCTTCGGCTCTCCTATGCCACCTCTATGGAGAATATTGTAACCGGACTGCAAAGGATATCCGAATTCATCAACAGGATAGTCACATGAAACCGTCCGTAAGCCGAATCAAAGCTGTCGTCACCAGGGCACTTGAAGAAGACCTTGGCCTGGGAGATATCACTACCGAATCCCTCATTCCACCCGCCATGATGGGAAAGGCTTCCATCGTGGCAAAATCCAGCGGCGTGGTGGCCGGCATCCAGATAGCCGAGCTTGCCTTTAACCAGGTGGATGCCTCCATTCTTTTCGAGCGATTGAAACAGGATGGAATGAAAATCGAAGCGGGGGATATCATCGTTAAAATCACCGGCCGGGTGGCCGGCATCCTGAAGGCGGAGCGGGTAGCGCTTAACTTTCTGCAACACCTGAGCGGGATCGCCACCCAGACATCGCTATACGTAGATGCCGTGAGTGGCACCAGTGCCCGAATACTTGATACCCGCAAAACCACCCCGGGGCTGAGGTTATTCGAAAAATACGCGGTCAAGATGGGTGGCGGTTACAACCATCGTAAAAACCTGGCTGAGCAGGTGCTGATAAAAGACAATCACCTGGAGGCGTGCCGGATGGCCGGCATGAGCTTGAAGGACACGGTTAGAAAGGCACGTGAAAAAACGCCGCTGACGGTCCCGATTGAGGTGGAAGTCGAAACGGTGGCTGAGGCCAAAGAAGCGGCTGAAGCCGGTGCGGATATGATCCTGCTCGATAACATGAGTGTCACCGAGATGAAAAAGGCCGTTGAAGCGGTGGAGGGAATGGCGGAAACTGAGGCCTCAGGCGGGATCACGCTGGAAACGGTTGTGGCCGTTGCCGGAACCGGCGTCGATTATATCTCCGTGGGGGCACTTACGCATTCGGTCAAGGCGCTGGATATCAGCCTGGACCTTGAACTGATACAGGATTGACCGTTACCGGGTCATCGATCTGCCTGCGGCTCCGGCAAAGGACTGCAACTCCTGCATCAACCGGGCAAATTGCTCCGGATAGAGGGATTGCTGACCGTCAGAGAGGGCGGCACGAGGGTCGTTATGAACTTCGATCAACAGACCGTCCGCGCCGCAGGCAATAGCCGCCTTGGCCATAGGCGCTACGAAATCCCTTACCCCTGTTCCATGAGACGGATCCACGATCACCGGGAGGTGGCTGTGCTGCTTGATGAAAGGGATTGCATTCAAATCCAGCGTGTTGCGCGTGGCCGTTTCGAAGGTGCGGATGCCCCGTTCACATAGAATAACAT
>CAZDMY010000337.1:0-2948 GCA_964506405.1 uncultured Dehalococcoidia bacterium
TCACATAGTATCCGGTAGAACTCGGACGTCTTTTTGACCTGACGAAAATCGGAAACACAGGAGATGACCCTGGAGAAGTACTGCTTAAGAGAAACCAGTTCGAAATCCAGAAAGGCGCTGCATGCGTTGCTGACTAGAATGATTTCATACTTGCGGCTCAAGTTTTCGAGGACCGGTTCGGCGTCCGGGAAAAATTCGATGTTACGACTGTATTCATGCAACAAACCGTGCCATCCGTCACCCAGGCGGAATCGATCGAACCAGTAGGCAATGTCATACCAATCGGCTTCGTAGTCTCCGACTTCATCATAACATCGGGTAAGATATCCCCTGGCTTCCTCAATATCCACACCGTGGGTGGCTGAATACAGACGTGGCAACCCTTCGAAATAAACGGAATCGCAGAAGTTGAATGTAGACAACGTACCGGTTAGATCGAAAGAGAGTACGGGACCGTTCACTTAATTAGACCTCCATACAAATGTTACCGAACGGCGCCTGCCGTTGCAACTTCTGATGCGCTTCAGCCAGCTTGACCGATCGGTGTGTTTTTGTGTAGTATTGGAGTAATTCCTATGGTATATGGAGATATTTATGTCAACAAAGCATCTTGTTAGTATTCTCTTTGTGATGCTGTTTCTAGCAACAGCGGCCTGTGACGGCGGGAAGACGAGTGGGCCCACGACTGGGGCATCGCTGGCGGAGAGTGCCTGCCCGATATTCCGGTGTAACATTGAACGTACCGGCCAGAGCCCGTATTCAGGCCCCCAACAACCCGTACTGGCATGGCGTTTTGAGACCCAAGATGATGTGTTTTCATCTCCGGCGATAGGAACCGACGGGACGGTGTATGTCGGGTCTTCGGATAAACACCTCTACGCAATTAATCCCGATGGCTCGCTGAAATGGAAATACAAGACCGGTGATGAGATACGATCCTCACCCACTATTGCCGCCGATGGCACCATCTACTTCGGCTCAAACGACTACTATTTATATGCGCTTGATTCGGACGGCGATCGGAAATGGCGCTATAAGACAGGGTATCAAATCTGGTCGTCTCCGGCCATCGGGTCGGACGGTATTGTCTATGTTGCTTCGTTTGATGGCTTCCTGTATGCGCTCGGCCACACCGGCGAATTAGTATGGCAGGCTCCGATAGGACTCACCGGGGTCTGGTCCTCACCATCAATCGGGGCGGACGGCAATATATATGTGGGCGGTCAGGATCTGAGCGTTAAGGCCTTTAATGCAGATGGAACGCTTAGGTGGGAATATGTGACCGGCGAGCATAATTTCTCTTCACCTGCTGTCGCACCCGATGGGAGGATTTATATCGGTTGCGTAGATGGATTTGTGTACGCCATTGAACCGAGCGGGGCTCCCCGCTGGCGGTATGAATGCATCAGCTCCGGGACACCGAACATTATCTGGTCCTCCCCGGCGCTCGCCCCTGACGGGACCGTCTATATTGGTTGTTTCGATATGAATCTGTATGCGCTGAACGCGGACGGCACACTGAATTGGCGCTATGAGACCGACGAGCGTATCATTTCCTCTCCGGTCGTCGATGCGGACGGGACGATATATTTCGGTTCATACGACAATTACCTCTACGCGCTCAATCCCGATGGCACTCTGAAGTGGAAGTACGAAACCGGTAACGGCATTTTTTCTTCAGTGGCCATCGGCAGCGACGGAACGCTCTATCTAAGTTCTACAGATGGTTATCTTTACGCGCTGAAAGACGAAACGTAGTTCCCGACCTGCCGGCACACCTGAATAGAGGATTCTACTGATGGCATCAAAATCCACCCCATTTACGAAAGAACAGTTGGATACTATTGCGGAACAATATCCAACGCCTTTCCATATCTACGATGAAAAGGCAATCCGCGAGAACGCTCGCTCGTTGAAGCAGGCGTTTTCATGGAACGAAGGCTTCAGGGAATTCTTCGCGGTGAAAGCGGCTCCCAATCCATACCTGATGAAAGTTCTCAAAGCCGAGGGATTCGGCAGCGATTGCAGTTCACTACCCGAATTACTGCTTTCCGAAAAGGTGGGTATCATCGGTGAAGATATCATGTTCAGTTCTAACGACACGCCGGCTGAGGAATTCATCAAGGCGCGGGAACTGGGGGCGATCATCAACCTCGACGATATTACCCATCTACCCTATTTAGAGAAACACGCCGGCCTGCCAGATTTGATTTGTATGCGGTACAATCCCGGTCCGCTCAAGAAAGGGAATGTGATCATCGGCGAACCTCAGGAGGCCAAGTACGGATTCACCCGGGAACAGCTTTTCGAGGGGTATAAGATAGCTGAGCAAAAAGGCATCAGCCGGTATGGACTGCACACAATGGTCGCCTCCAACGAACTGGACGCCAGCTACTTCGTGGAAACGGTAAATCTTCTGTTTGAACTGGCAGTTGAGATATCTGAACAGGTCGGGATACGCTTTGAGTTCATAAATATCGGTGGTGGTATAGGCATTCCCTATCGCCCCGAACAGGAACCGGTTGATCTGAACTCCCTCAGCCGAGGGGTCAAAGATCTATACGAGCGGATCATCGTCGCCAAAGGGCTGGCACCCTTGAAAATCTTTGCCGAATGCGGCCGGGTCATTACCGGACCCTATGGCTACCTTGTTTCGAGAGTCCGCCATATCAAAAAGACCTACAAGACCTTTGCCGGACTCGACGCTACCATGGCCAATCTCATGCGTCCGGCTATGTACGGAGCTTATCATCACATAACGGTGATGGGCAAGGAAGATGCGCCTTGCGACACCGTTTATGATGTGACCGGCTCCCTGTGTGAAAATATCGACAAATTCGCCATCGACCGCAAACTGCCCGAAATCGAAATCGGCGACTTGGTCGTCATCCACGACTCCGGCGCACACGGCCATGCCATGGGCTTCAATTACAACGGCAAACTCCGCT
>CAZDMY010000338.1:0-2932 GCA_964506405.1 uncultured Dehalococcoidia bacterium
CCTAAGAAATCTTGAATTGTGTGGGGCAGGTTGTTTACTGAGCCTGCCCCCTTTTTATTCTCTCTATTTAAACGTGGGCATCCCCTCTTCACATTCCGTTAAGCTTGATTGGCATTAGCATTCCCAAGCCTCTACTCTTTTTGCAGGTGTGATTACGTATAAGTGTTTTATCAATCATCCCGCCCCGTTATTCTTGACCTTTTTTTCCTGCCACCATAATCCAAGATCGATGTAACCGTCAGACGAACCCATCTTTTCACACCCGTACCCCCCAGGTATGATTCCACCCAATGACATTGGGTGTTGACCCAAAAGATCAACGGGAGGAATCATCATGACCCGCGAGGAACAAAGAAGCCGTTGGCACGCCATTGTAGAAAAGCAAACTGAAAGCGGTCTGAGCGCCGCCGCGTTCTGCCGCGAGCAGCACCTCAAGGTATCGCAGTTCTACCGCTGGCACCGCAAATTCCGGAACAACGAGAATCCGAAGCCGGCATCGGGCGGCTTCCTGCAACTGGTGCCGTGCAAAGAACAGGATGGCAGCGGCGTGCGCATACGACTGCGCGAGGGCGTGTGCATTGAAGTGGAACCAGGCTTCGATCCCCTGACCCTGCGCCGGGCCGTGCACGCCCTCAGTTCCTCGTCCGCATCGTAACGCCCGTGCTCTCCCTTACCGGCTCGACCCGCATCTACCTGTACCGCGGCCCCTGCGACATGCGAAAGAGTTTTGACGCACTCAGCGGCCTGGTGCGCTCCGAGCTGGGCGCCGACCCCTTGAGCGGCTCCCTGTTCGTGTTTTGCAATCGCCGCCGCACCATGGTCAAGGTGCTTTACTGGACAACGGACGGGTTCGCCATCTGGTATAAAAGGCTGGAACAGGGCCGCTTCACCCTCCCCCGAATGAGTGCTCATGACGGGCGAATCGACCGAAGGCAGCTGGCCATGCTCCTGGAGGGGGTGGTGCCGAAAAAAGTGACCAAACGCTATATTTTTAATAAATAATTGTTGACAAATGGACACGTTTATATTATATATCGATTTATGATTCAATCGATAGAAGAAGCAAGTAATATTATTGAAGAGCTTCGCTTACAGAACCAAGAACTCGTCAAGAAGCTCAACTCCGTCCAGTTGTCCCACAAGATGCTCCAACACCAGGTCGAGCAGCTCCTTCGCCGGGTCTACGGCCGGCGCTCCGAAAAGAGACACCCCGACCAGTTGATGTTCGATTCCATGGTCATGGAAGGAATCGAACAAGACGCCGAGCCCGAGCCCTTGGCAAAACTGCCCGAGCAGAGCGCACCGAACAAGAAAAAGGCCAAAGCGTGGAAGCGCAACCATCCGGGCCGGGTGCCGATTCCCGAGCACCTGGAGCGGGTCGAGATCGTGCTGGATGTCCCGGAACAGGAAAAGATCTGCCCTGAAACGGGCGAGCCGTTGAAGCAGATCGGCTTCGAGGTCTCCGAGAAGCTGGAGTACCGGCGCGGCAAACTGATCGTCAACGTGTACAAGCGGCCCAAGTACACATCCCCTGACACCACCGCGCCTGTTGGCGTGATCACGGCCCCTATGCCCGATCACCCCATCGAGAAGTGCAAGGCCGATGTGGGGCTTTTATCCTACATCATCGTGAGCAAGTTCGCCGATCATCTGCCGCTTTACCGGCAAAACGGGATCTTCGAGCGGGAGGGGGTGGATATCCCCCGCGCCACCCAGAGCAGCTGGATCATGCAGGTTTACGATGCGATCCGGCCCCTGGGCGAGGCCTTGAAAGCGGCGGTATTGGAAACCGAGGTATTGTTCACGGACGATTCCATCATCCCGCTTCAGGTCAAGGGCAGCGGCCGGGTGAAAAAGGCCAGGCTGTGGGTGTATGTGCGCGGGGACCCGGACCCGCCCCTGGCGGCATATGATTTTTCCCCGGATCGGAGCAAGAAACGGCCCTTGAACTTCCTGGCCGGCTACCAGGGCTATGTGCATGCCGATGCCTACAGCGGCTATGACGAGCTGTTCGGCAACGAGGGCATCACCGAGGTGGGGTGCTGGGTGCATGCGCGGCGCAAGTTTGACGAGGCCGCATCATCCCGCCCGCAGGAGGGCACCGAGATCATGGCCCGGATCGCCAAGCTTTACCAGGTGGAAAAGCTGTGTCTTGAGATGGGCCATGAGGACCGCCGGCGGTTCAGGGAGCAACATGCCAGGGAGGTCATCGACGGCATCTTTGAAAGACTGGAGGATCTCAAGGCTGAGACCATTCCCTCAGAGCCCCTTCGCAAGGCCCTGGACTATGCCTTGAATCAGCGGGTGGCATTATACCGCTACCTCGATGACGGACGCCTCAAGCCCGATAACAACACTTCGGAAAATGCCATCCGGCCTCTCGCCCTGGGCAGGAAGAACTGGTTATTTGCAGGAAGCGAGCGGGGCGGCAGGGCCACGGCCCTGTTTCTCGGGCTCATTCAGTCGTGCAAGGCCTGCCAGGTCAACCCCTGGGAGTACCTCGATGATGTCCTTCGCAGGATCATGAGCCATCCGGCCAACCGGCTGCGGGAACTGCTGCCCGATCAATGGAAACCCTTACCGAAAACCGAGCACGGACTCATCTCCGATCCCACTGCTTAGCCCTTTATGTCAAAGAACGGTGACCGGGTATGGCCTTCGGGCCATATCCTATCTCCTTCCAACTCCTCACGCCAGGTGGGTTGGCCAGACGCTTACTTATCAAATAAGGTATTTAATTCTTCGGTGCTAAAATGAAATATTTTTTTAAACTGTTCAATAAGATCGGAATCATAGTTGCTACCTGGAAAAACGATAGCCAACAAAGGTTCCAAAGGGATAGAATGGTCTTTTAAAAGTTGTGTTTTTACGACCTTCAAATAATTATGACCATATGTAAAAGGTGAATTAGGTGATTCCCTCTTCCAGATAA
>CAZDMY010000339.1:0-2922 GCA_964506405.1 uncultured Dehalococcoidia bacterium
TTTGGTCAAGAGTCTTGAGTCGATGTGGTTTAGTCATTTGGTTTTGGACGTTCATTTGTCATTTAAAATTCGCCCCTGTATTTTAACTACCCAACTCGGCACCCGGTACATTTTATATTTATAATTAAGTATAACTTCAGCTTAGTTATAATAATACTACCATTCATTATATGACAACACAACCCGGAACAGATTCCCTTCCCGATCATCCTCGAATGAAATTTGAGGGTACGCTTTTAGAGCACGCCGAATCCCACTACCCAACCCTCTATACGGCAATATTTTCGTGCCGAAGGAAGCGAGAACCGGATTTCGGATGTTCGATATTCCGCTTTTGATATTCTCGATGGTTAGATTGTTAGGAAGATGTCCGGGACTTATAATCTCAACACGATTGCGGAAAATAAAAATTCGAACTGGCGCTGTCACAAAATAATCCCGATGAATCAACGCGTTGGCAATCAGTTCCTCTAAAGCGATGCGCGGGATTTCAGTCTCGCCGGTGACATTCACAGACCGCTCCCCCTGAATTCTTGGCAGGTTGGCAAGGGCAAATGACAGTGATTGTTGGAAGACATCCGCCAGCTTGCCGGTAATGTCACGGCTATCCAAGTATGAATCCTCATCGATATCATTTCCGGGATAGGCTACAGCTTTCACAATGAAAGCCGGTAAGCGGAAATTTGGCCGTTGAGCGAACAGAATCGCCCCGGCTATATTCAGCATCTCATCCTTGGCAAGGTTCATATTTTCAAACAATTGCGAATACGATGTTTCCTGTTCATCAAGATGTTCTCCATATTCCCGCTGGAAAAAATCTCTGAAGTATTCTATGTCTATATCGGCGGTTGTTAGCCCGTTTGCTGGAATCTCATCGCCATGTATAAGGCCGGAACTCTGAAACATTCGCTGAACTTCTTCGCGCGAGGTTACCCTGCGCTTATCAGCCCCGCTACGCACCCAGATTGCCCCCTGATTATCCATGTACGGTTTGCTGATACCTTCCGCAATACTGACGACCATAACCAGTCCTTCCGGCAAGGAAACATTTTCAGTGCTGGGATTGATCGATGGCCTCACATTCCCCGAAGCAGCATTGGAGATAAGCTGGTTCAACCGACCGACGTCTTGACTCTTCAAATCCGCAATCTGTCCATCATTAGTCACTCCGATGAAAATCTGACCGCCTTCTGAATTGCTGAATGCCACCATATCTCCGGCGAGAGAGGGGGCATTGTGCACATTGGCTTTGAACTGGTGCCTGCTGTCCTCACCTCGACTGATGATAGCTAAGAGTTCTTCGGGTTCCATATCTGGTAAATCTCCTTCCGGCGATTGAATGCTTCTTCTCCGCCCTCCATAATATCCACCACTTCCTTTTGCAAATGGGGATCATCTATGCTGCCGCTGGTGAGAGAAATTCTGTCATCAGCGTAATGGCACGAATGAATTTGCTCCGCATCTCCCAGTACCGGGAAATTGGCATTGTGTGTGGCAAATATGAACTGTGTCCCCGGCTTGATCTGTCGGATCAACTTGATCACATCTTCGTAGATGGTCTGGTTGTCCAGATCATCTTCAGGCTGGTCGATGATGATCACGTCATGCTCTCGCTGGCTTAAAACAAAAAGCATCAATGCCGAAGCGCGTTGACCAAGTGAATGGTGCTTCAGTTCTTTCTCACGGTAAAGTATGGCAAAGCGGTTAGGCGTTTGCCAGGTTAAAAGCACTTTCATGTTATCCATGAAGTATTTTTCGAAAGTGTCTGCCGACCCGCCTGCCTCCGTTCTGGCTGCGGCCATGCCCCGATAAATCTCCCTAAAGTCCGCATAGGCTTTGCTTAACGATTGAAAAACGGTTTCCCTGATACGGCTCCCTCGAAACACATCTTTCATGTATGCCGCCAACGCCTCGCGATCGCCCCTGTATTCGGCCCGGATCGTCAGCGCAGAGTGATTTGCGTTGACCTTATCGAGTTCGGCCTCGATTGTCTTGAACTCCGTATACCACAGGCCATTCAGTCTATAGAGTTCCTTCAAAAGCTGATCATGCAAAAGCGTGCGTTGCGATTGCTGCTGCTCAATGACTGCAAGCATTTTAGCGGCCTGATCGACCTGCTTACGCAAACTCAGAAATTCGTCCGGACGAATCGTTTGTGCTCCGCTTGTCTTGAGTTCCTCTGCCAGTTTCCTCTCAACTTCGGCGAATTCCTCGCGAAGACCTTTCATAAGAACGTTGAATTCATCCGCCTTAGCCTTCAAATCGTCTATTGCCGATTGGGTGTCAACGTCTGCTTTCTTCAAACTCTCAAATACAGTTATCAATTTACTGTAGATGCGGAAGAATTCCTCGAAGAAAGCCTGATTTTGTTTTGACTTGTAAACCATCGCGTTCTTCAGGTCATCCTCGTATTTGTTGGCAAATTCCTTCAAGTCCGCGTGATAACGCTGAATAAAAGCGATGATTTCGCGTATTTTTCGGGCGTCAGTGTCAAAATCCACCTGCTTCTGGAGTTTTTCTTCAACGCCGTATTGCTTGAATGTTTTCAAACGGAACTCCGCGTCCGCTTTTTTGCCCTCCCATTCCTTCTTCTGCTCGTCTGCTTTGGCCAGTTTCTGAAGGCGATCAATTGCCTCCTGTACTTTCAGCTTCTGATCCTCTATCTGGCGGCGAATACCATCAAGCTTTTCGCCGATAAGTTTCTCCACCAAATCCTTTTCAAATCCCTCGCCGGTGGTCGATAAATCCTTCTGTCCGAAGTAGATAGGTTTATGGATTACTGTCTCCCGGATCGATACGCCCGGCTGCAAAGTTCCATCAATCAGGAGATCAGGCATCTGATTCAGAATGCGCCGGATTTCATATTGTTGACCATGTTGAGCGGATGATTGAAGGGCGTGATGGCCGAGATCGCCCGCACCG
>CAZDMY010000340.1:0-1503 GCA_964506405.1 uncultured Dehalococcoidia bacterium
GGCGGTTGTCGGGCTCGTCCATGATCTTGATTACGAGCAATTTCCCGACCAGCATGGCAACAAACTGGTCTCAGGAACAAAATCCTTTGGCATGTCTTTTTAGCCCCACACTTATGAACCAGCATCATGAAAGCAATCCTCGGCATCAACCTGCATTATCTGTCCAAACAAACTTGTGCTAAACTTCACAGGTGAGATTCCTTTTAAGTATTTGGTGGTTTTGTTTCACTTTCATCTTACTACTTTAGAGGAATCTCTTCTCAACTATTCGGCTCAAATACTATTTTGGACAGGTATGGCCCAAAATGATAAAATATAATAAAAGTTTGTTTTCGGGAGTATAAAAATTAACAAAATAATTATCGCAGTTGCATTCGTGCTGGTGTCCGGCGCGGCAATCTTCGGCCTCATCCTGCCACTCCCGTCGCAGGCGCAGGAAGCTCCCGGCAATTGCCTCGATTTCGATGGTGATGACGATTACGTCAATTGCGGCGCGGACGCCGGTTTAAACATTACTGGCAGCATTACCGTCGAAGCATGGATTAACCCGGGCTCCCAAACCAATATCGGCACTATCCTGGCCAGAAAGGACAGTGGCTCTTCAAACGCCGGCTATTCCTTATACGTGAACAGTTACCAGACAAACAATCGGAAACTTTGTTTTGAAACCCAGGACGCCAATGTGGTTACCACCAGCGCCGTAATAAGCTGGGATCGGTGGCAGCATGTGGCTTTCACCTTCGACGGCAGCGCTTCGGTGATGTATATCGATGGCATAGAATGTTCCTCCTCCGGCACGATAAACCTGACGGATGGTGGGAACATCGATTTTCATATCGGTACTTTTTCCAATAACAACTACCACATTGGAGGCAAAATTGATGAAGTCCGCATCTGGAATATAGCGCGCTCCGGGACAGAGATTCGAAACAATATGAATAATACCCTGACCGGCAGCGAAACGGGGCTGGTGGCCTGTTATCAGTTTGATGAAACAAGCGGCACAACACTGCCGGATATGGCGGGCAGCAACGATGGAACTCTGATGAATATGGATGATACCGACTGGCAGGAATCCTATGCAATGGTCCGCCCCGGCACGCTGGCGGCTACCAGTATAAGCGGTGATAGATTTATGGCTAACTGGACCGCCCCCGCCATCGGGGGGACGCCGACAGCCTATTACCTGGACGTTTCGGAGGTGAGTGATTTTTCCGCTTTTGTCAGCGGATATGAAAACCTTAATGCCGGTACGGTTACCAGTTGTGAGATCACCGGGCTTGACTGGGATGTTGAATACTTCTACCGGGTACGCGCTTACCGGAACGTGATCACCGGCCAAAGCCAGAGTTCCGAGGCTGTTTCGGTTGTCACTGCATACCCTCCCGATACCTTCACCGATATCGGGGCCTCCCTGACTGGGGTTAAATATTGTTCCGTTGCCTGGGGGGATTACGATAACGACGGCGACCTCGATATCCTGCTAACCGGATACACGGGTTC
>CAZDMY010000340.1:1603-2920 GCA_964506405.1 uncultured Dehalococcoidia bacterium
GGGATTACGATAACGACGGCGACCTCGATATCCTGCTAACCGGATACACGGGTTCGAATCAAATAACTGAAATCTATCGCAACGAGGCGATTCACCTGGCCACAGCTTTTGAGGCCAACACGCCGCCTTTAGCGCCCACCGGCCTCTGGACGAATACCGGCACACATTCCGTTACGTTTGGCTGGGATTCAGGGACCGACACCCGGACACCGCCGGACGGGCTTACCCACAACCTGATGGTGGGCACAGCCAATTACGGGGTGAATATCCTCTCTCCTCAATCGGGTTCTGCCACTGGCTACCGCCGCGTGCCGCAACTGGGTAATACCAATCACAATCTCACCTGGACTATCGGGCTTAACAGGCTGCCGCAGGCGGTATACTACTGGAGCGTGCAGGCCGTCGATACCGCCTTTGCCGGTTCGCTGTTTGCAACGGAATCCACGTTTAATGGACCGCAACTGGCGCTGAATAATCCGGCGGTTATGTCGGGCAGCGATTCGCTCGTCTGGGGAAATGATTTCTACGACGAGATTGTCAATTATCAGATCCAGATCGATGATGATTCGAACTTCGGCAGCCCGGAGATCGATGAAGCGGTCAATCCGGGCTCGGCGTGCAGCGTGGCGCTGAATCAGTTTGCCGATTACGGCAACCTTATCGC
This sequence comes from uncultured Dehalococcoidia bacterium, assembly GCA_964506405.1. GTDB lineage: Bacteria > Chloroflexota > Dehalococcoidia > SZUA-161 > SpSt-899 > JBGLNL01. Next base: position 2,268 of record CAZDMY010000340.1, read on the forward strand.
CGGCACTTATTTCTGGCGAATCAAACCCGTTTACACTAATGGTTTGGACACTGTCTTCACCTGGGAAAACATTCCCTCTTTCGTGTATCAGGATGGAGTGACGGTGGGAATTCAGGTGAATTTGCAGGGAGCCAACCGACCATCACAAGGCTGGCAAGTGCCGATTATCGTGGGGTTTTTTACTCCGGGGGCAGATGTGCTGGTTGATGCCCCGCTCTATTCGTTCAGTGGCACCACCACGGCCATCAGCACCCAAGGCGGTACACGGGCCTACTTCCTGTGTCCTGATCCGATCGAAGCTGGCACCTATGACATAACGGCAGATAGCTCCACAACACTGTTGAATGTGAAGAGGAATGTGAATATCCAGTAGGGACGTTTCACGAATCGCCTCAATTCTTAACCTGGAATTCACCCTCACCCGACCTCTCCCTTCAACGGAGAGGGGTAAAACAGGTATGGCAGGCATTCCGGTAAATGTGCTATTATTCAGGCAATTGTGGAGTTGCTGCAGCAGTCTTTATCTGGGCGATAAACCCTTCAAGGCAGTCGAAGCTGGAGGTACAATCAGCCACTGATGAGTGAACACTTACCGACACATGACGAGGCAATGGCGTTGCTTGGCGAGTATAACCGCAGCGATAGCCTGCTTA
>CAZDMY010000341.1:0-2918 GCA_964506405.1 uncultured Dehalococcoidia bacterium
CTTTGCCCCTGAAGGTTGTTGAACCTCCAAGCTGTGAAGTGCTATACTGTGCTCATAAATAGAGTGCAAAGGAAAACGATATGGCAATCGTTGTTCAGAAATATGGCGGCAGCTCGGTCGCCGATGCCGAGAAAATCAGAAACGTCGCCGGCCGAATTATCCGGGCGAAAGAAGCAGGAAACCAGGTGGTCGCCGTGGTTTCGGCAATGGGTAAAACCACCGACCACCTTATTGAAATGGCCCACGAAGTATCCGATAACCCTCATCAACGCGAACTGGATTCCCTCCTCTCTACGGGTGAGATCGTGACTTCCACGCTGTTGAGTATGGCCCTTCGCACGATGGGACACCGGGCCATCAGCCTGACCGGGGCACAGGCCGGCATCAAAACCGATGCCACCTTCACTAAAGCAAGAATTACCGATATCAATCCCAAACGGATCCAGAAGGAACTGGAAAGCGATAGAACCGTTATCGTTGCCGGCTTTCAGGGGATAACCGATAACCTGGATGTAACGACGTTGGGGCGAGGGGGATCCGATACCACAGCCGTCGGGCTGGCCGTCGCGTTAGAAGCAGATCGATGCGAAATATACACGGATGTCGAAGGCGTTTATACAGCGGACCCGCGCATCGCCCCCGAAGCACGCAAGCTCGATGAAATCGGCTACGAGGAAATGCTGGAAATGGCGTCGGTCGGGGCGAAGGTGATGCATTCACGGGCCGTGGAGCTGGGGTGGGTATACAACATGCCTATCCTCGTAGCATCTTCTCTCAATAACAATCCCGGCACTCTGATTCACGGAGGCACTTCAATGGAAATTAAGAACAAAGTCAGCGGCATTGCCCATGATCCGAATATCGCCAAGATCACTGTTCAGGGAGTTCCCGACCGGCCGGGCATTGCCAGCAGCATCTTCGAGCCGTTAGCCAGCGCCGGGATCAGTGTGGACAGCATAGTACAGAACGCAAGCGTTAAGCATATTACCGATTTGACCTTCACGGTTGCCAGTACCGACGAGAAAGCGACGATGGAAGTGATCAAGCCCATTGCTAAAGAGATCGGCGCCAGAAAGTGCCTGAGCGACGCAACCCTGGGAAAAGTCAGCGTTATCGGTGCCGGGATGCAGAGCGGGCCGGGTTATGCGGCACGAATGTTCAAAGCCCTGGCCGATGAAAAAATCAACGTTGAACTTATCTCCACTTCAGAGATACGAATCACCTGCATCATCGATAAGGAAAAGGTCCCTCAGGCCGTCCAGGCCCTTCACCGAACATTCGAACTTGAAGGGGATTAACTTTAGAAAATCCGTTTGAGCCGGGAATTCGGCGTAATGCCGGGGATTCGGCCCCGCTTGGCAATGGGCTTGCCTTCAACCTCGTGAATATCCGCGGTGAAATCAATCGGTCTGGCCCCACTGATATAGCTGCCAACTGCGAAGGTATCAACAGGCGCTTTGTTTTTCACGAACTGCTGGATACGTTCCGGCGTCATCCCGCCACTGATATAAATTTTAACATCATTGAATCCGGCTTCATCCAGCTTGTCCCTGGTCTGTTGTACCAGTTCGACGGTAACACCCCCAAGTTCCGAGGGTGTATCCAGTCGAACAGCCTTCAGTTTACCGCCCATTTCCCGGGCTACAATCACGCTTTCCTCCGGCTCGTCCCTGAAAGTGTCCACCAGTGCCACGCGAGGAATCTCTTCGGACATGTGTCTGTCAAACGCAATGGTGGCTTTCGATGTATCCCCCATTGCCAGGATCAGGGAATGCGGAATCGTGCCGATCGGGTTCGTACCGGCAAGATAAGCACCAGTAGTGGTAGCACAACCCGAACACCCGCCTACAATCGCTGCGTTCTCCATCCTTCCGGCGACCAGCGGGTGTACATGGCGAGCACCGAAACTAAGCACCGGAATACCCTGCGCCGCTTCTACACACTCACGAGCAGCGGTGGCCCAGCCACAACAACCCGCCAGCATTCCCAGGTAGGCGGTTTCGTACATCACGTAGCTTTGCATTGGGGCGGTAATGCGTAAAACCACTTCCTTCGAGGTAAATGAATCCCCTTCCTCCAGGCTCCAGACTTCACGATTACCCAGCGGCAGTACGCGGTCGAGTAGACTCAGCGCTTCATTCATACCACAAATAATGCCGCTGCGCCGGGGAAATACCTCCATCGTCGCTACCGGGTTCAACCCTTCCTTTTCCAGTATTTCCTTCGATCGAACGAAATAGATATCTGCAGTTTCCCCTGAGAGAACGGACTGCGGTGTCCGCCATTTGGACACGGCACTCACATCATTGTGGATCAACCTGGCTCCCAGCACTTTTTCCATATGATCCAAGGCGAAACGGTGGGCATCGTCATCGAATGAAGCGACGCAATCGACCGGGACATCCACCTGATATCCCCGGTTCCTGGCATCGGCAACTGTATGCATCACGCAGATGTCCGTACACACTCCGCAGACAATAAGCTTTTCGGGATTGATCTTTGCCAGTATTTCATCTAACTTGCTTCCATAAAAGGCACTGTAATGTGCGGTGGGAACAATTTCACCTGAGAAGCCGTTAAGCTCCGGGATCACCTCGGTCTCTTCGGTTCCGATGATGCAATGAGTCGGGAACATCTGAAACTCGGGGTCGTCGGGTGCGTGGTTATCACAACTGTAGATAATATAGCTGCCCTTCACAGACTCATCTTCGAGCAACTGCCGAACGTTGGGGATGATCCGGCGGGCAGCTTCCCCGCAATACAGGGGAAACCCGTCTTCCAAAAATCCGCGGAGCATATCTACAACCAGTACGATGCTGGTCATTTGTTTCCTCCAATGGATAATGTCAAATTTTTCCGTGGGTCGGGCGTCTCGCCCGATTCATCCCCGGCCCTCTCCTGACGGGCAGGATGCCCGT
>CAZDMY010000342.1:0-2914 GCA_964506405.1 uncultured Dehalococcoidia bacterium
CGATACTAATACCACGCTCGCCTCATTTCGCATCAATCAGGTCATGCGAGTGCTTACGGTTATATCCGTCATCCTCCTCCCGCTCACGCTGATTGCCAGCATATATGGTATGAACGTCGATCTTCCACTTGACCAGGATTCGTCCGCCTTTCCAGCCCTGATCGCTTTAATGGCCGTCATTATGGTCGGCATGCTCGTTTTCTTCCGTACCAAACGCTGGATTTAGGAAACACGCGATGGAGCGGAAAGCGGTTATCCTCCTCAGCGGCGGGCTTGATTCTACTACCACCCTCGTGACCGCCTCCAATCAGGGATTCATTCCCTTTGCCATGACCTTTCGCTACGGATTGCGCCATGAATTCGAGATCGACGCTGCACAAAGAATCGCTCAGGTATATGGCGCTGCCGATCATATAATTGTGAATATTGACCTGCGATCGTTTGGCGGGTCCGCCCTGACAAGTGATATAGCAGTCCCCAAGAACCGGCTGTTCGAGGGGCAGAGCCCCGGGATCCCGATAACCTATGTGCCGGCGCGTAACACCATATTCCTTTCGTTTGCCCTGGCATGGGCCGAAGTGCTGGGCGCTGCCGATATATTTATTGGCGTCAATGCCCTCGATTACAGCGGATACCCTGATTGCCGGCCTGAATATATTGCCGCTTTCGAGAAAATGGCGAACCTTGCCATACGGGCAGCTACCGAAGGTAACCAGTTGATTCACATTCATACTCCGCTGATCAACCTTTCCAAGGCGCAAATCATTCAAAGAGGACTGGAACAAGGGGTCGATTACTCGCTTACCCATTCCTGCTACGATCCCCTTCAAAATGGAAGACCATGCGGTCATTGCGATGCCTGCCTGCTTCGTCTGAAAGGATTTGGAGAGGCGGGAGCAACCGATCCACTGGTTTATCCGGACGATGTCCAATGAGTTACCGCATCAAGGAGATTTTCTACACTCTACAGGGGGAAGGGTTCCACAGCGGACGGCCTGCCGTGTTTATTCGGTTTTCCGGATGCAATTTGTGGTCCGGATATGAGGAAGACCGCAGAAAGGCAGTATGCCCGTTTTGTGATACCAGCTTCATCGGAACGGATGGGCCGGGTGGCGGTGTGTTCGAAACGCCTCAAACTCTGGCGCAAACCGTACAGGAATTGTTGCCGAAACCGAGCCGATCCGGAAAGTTCGTGGTTTGTACGGGTGGAGAGCCGCTGCTTCAGCTCGATCAAAACCTGGTAGATGCCCTGCATCAGGAGGGCTTTGAAGTAGCGCTGGAAACCAACGGTACACTGTCACCACCCCGGGACATCGACTGGACTTGCGTCAGCCCCAAGGCAGGATCCAGGCTGGTGCTTGAGAAGGGCGACGAACTGAAACTTGTATTTCCTCAAACAGGAATCGAGCCGCAGGATTACCTTTCGCTGGATTTCAGATACTTCTGTTTGCAACCAATGGCAGGCCCTCAATTACAGGAAAACACGGAACTGGCGCTTCGGTATTGCCTGAAACACCCGGAGTGGACATTAAGCCTGCAAATCCATAAAATATTGAATATCCCCTGAAAGTGGGAAGCGCGCCAATCAGAATATAAAGGGGGGAGCATGCCGGTTGCCGAAGGAATGTCATTCGAGTTTCACGATGAGAGCCATATCCGCCCCGATTTCCTGGAGGTGTTTGATTTCGACAGCCCTCAACAGTACATCAAGACCCAGACAGATGAGTTCAGCGCGGTTTGCCCGTTCAGCGGATTGCCTGACCTCGCACACGTGATCATCGAATATCACCCTGCAGGCGGTAAATGCGTCGAGCTCAAGAGCCTTAAATACTATCTGGTCAGCTTTCGAAATGTGGGGATCTACCAGGAAGCTGCCACCCGGCGGATATATGAAGACCTGCGAAGGGTTCTCGAAACCGATAGGCTGCAGGTTACCACTAAATACAATACGCGAGGGGGATTCGATACCACTTGCGTTGAGGGTTCACTGCAATGAAAATCCGGATTCTCGGTGCGCACATGTTCGAATCGAATCGAACCCGGCTTTCCTCGATTCTCATCGATGATGTGATGGCCGTCGATGCCGGAGGTTTGACCTCTGCCCTTTCCTTCGAGGAACAGGACCGGATTCAGACCGTCCTTCTTACACATGGTCATTACGATCACATCCGCGATATTCCTGCCCTTGCCCTCAAACACCAGCATCGTACTATCGGTATTTATGCCAGCCGGCCGACCCTGGATCTTCTCACCACTCACCTGATCAATGGAACGGTGTACCCCAGATTCCACCAGCAACCGTCAACGGAAAAGCCGAGCCTGAAACTCAACTCACTAGAGCCGAACAGTGTCACGAAAGTGAACGAATATGAAGTGAAGGCGGTGCCCGTCCGTCATGCCATTCCCTCTGTCGGGTACCAGGTCAGGGATAAACAGGGGAACTCGGTTTTCTTCAGCGGAGATACCGGTCCGGGACTTACTGCCTGCTGGGAACAGATAAACCCGGATGTTTTGATCATAGAAACCGCGCTTTCCAACAAATCGGCCGGCGTTGCATCTACACCGGGGCACCTTTGCCCGAGTCTGTTGAAACAGGAGCTGGCCGGTTTTCGCCGTTTAAAGGACTATCTTCCCAGGGTATTTGTTACCCATATGAATCCGGAAGTGGAAGATGAAATCCGGGTGGAATGCCGGCAGGTATCTGAGGAGTTGGAAGCTGAAATCGAACTTGCCTATGAAGACATGGAGCTGGTTTTGCATAAGAAACCATCGTGAATCGCTCATTTATGCATCTTGAACGGGCATGATGTTGAGCCGCGATCGGTCCTCAAATTGGTATCGATTTGTAGAGATTCAGGCCGTGTCAAATCATTAGAACACCTGACCGAAGGTTAGTTCTTCCATCATTTAAAAA
>CAZDMY010000343.1:0-2898 GCA_964506405.1 uncultured Dehalococcoidia bacterium
GATCCGGCAGCAACGACCACGGATTTTGCTTCCGGATAATGTTCTGCCAGCCCCTGCAAGGCGACCCGGATTACATGAGGCAGCGTTTCGGATTCGTTATAAAAAGGAATGCCAACAACGATATCTGCCTGCCCAAGCTCATGCGCGCGCCCTAGGGGTGCCTCCATGCACTTCTGGTAGCGCGATTCTGTCTCCTGAAAGGCTTCCAGTTTAGGGCCAGACCATTTCAGCGGACTTTGCAAATTGTCGGCTGGAGTGGCTCCGTTTAAGTGATCCTCATTTATCATCCCAATCCCCTTTTATAGATACGCCCATTAACGGTTTAATTAAAACATATTTTTTATACTTATGGAGAATTATCAGTTACTCACACCGGGGAATATGATTGCCGATATGCAAAGCAACAGTTCAGTAGTGAATATTTCTAATGAAAATCCAAGGGTTTTCTAGTGGTCTGTTAGGGCAAACGCGAAGTATTTTTACAACAGCTTCTGTAAACTGATGGTAAGGGCATGTAAATCGGTTCCATTGCAATGAATCACACTATGCAATCAGACATGACCGCAGTTACCGGAGTTCTACACGGCAGGCAAACCGATCTCATCAGTATATAAATGAAACACTCCAGCGAGGATAAGGTTGGTGAAACAGGAAAGAAACAGAAATGCTTTTCGCAACGAAAAGCCCCGCGACAAGAAGGATGACAGGAGACTTCAAAGGCTACAGGGCCGCAGAAACAAGGAGAGGACGAACACATCGCCAGGTAACTCCAGTCCCAACACGAATAGATATGGGAGGATATCCTGACATGGGAAAACTTACGGGAGCATTTTTTGGTTAAATCAGTAAAAAACCATAAAAACAGTTGGAACAATTCAATCGGTCCTGTCGAAGACCTGGAAAGTTACGTTAAAGCCGACTGGTGGCGAAGCCTCTTCAACGCCAATTACCTGAGGACTGACGGTGATGTTGTCAGTGACGATGCCCTGACACAATCTGAAGTGGATGCCTTTGTAAAGGCGCTATCACCCGCCAAAGATGATGCAATTTTAGATCTGTGCTGTGGCCAGGGCAGGCATTGCCTGGAACTGGCAAAACGCGGTTTTACTAACGTCATCGGACTGGATCGGTCACACTACCTGATCACTAGAGCCCGTAAAATCAATAAACAGAGCCGCACCAACGTCACCTTCAAGGAAGGCGATGCCCGAAAGCTGCCTTTTACTCCTGACATATTCGACCACGTCATAGTCGCCGGCAACAGCTTCGGTTATTTCGAATCCCGGCAGGACGATATTAACGTGTTGAACGGGATAAGACGAGTACTCAAGCCTGGCGGTAAGCTATTACTGGATGTGGCGGATGGCAATTATCTGCGGGCCCATTTCCTTCCCAGGAGCTGGGAATGGATCGATAAGGACAACTTCGTGTGCCGCGAAAGGTCCCTTTCCAAAGACTGTGAACGGATCATTTCGAGAGAAGTGATTACCAATGTTAAGAAAGGGGTTATCGCCGATCAGTTCTATGCGGAACGACTGTACGATCAGACCAGCCTTACTCAGTTACTGATTGAGGCAGGTTTCGGGAATATCGAATTTCACGAAGGTATTGTGACCGATTCCAAACGTAACCAGGATCTGGGCATGATGGCACAGAGGATCCTCGTTTCCGCCGGGGTCGTTAAGGAATGGACGAGGGTCAGGATCACCCATGGCGTTACCAAAACCATTGGGGTTATTATGGGAGATCCAAGAAAGGCGGACGTGATCAAACCGAGTTCTAATTTTGATCACGATGATTTTCACACCATCAACGAACTTAAAAGGGCCCTGAAAGAAATCAGGGGTTACCGTTTCATTTATCTGGATAAGCACGAGGCGTTGCTGCATGATCTTCAGAAAATGAAAAACAAGTTGAACTTCGTCATTAATCTTTGCGATGAGGGATTCAACAACGAGGCATCCAAGGAACTCCATGTCCCATCACTTTTAGAGGTATTAGGCATACCATATTCCGGCGGTAATCCTCAGTGTCTTGCCTACTGCTATGACAAATCACTGGTCCGCGGGATCGCCAAGGAAATGGATATCCCTGTCCCGAATGCCTTTTTTATTAAACCGGAAGACACGAATTTCATAGACCTGCCTCTCGATTTCCCAGTTATCGTCAAACCCAATTTTGGCGATTCCAGTTTTGGTATCACGCAGAACAACGTTTGTTATGATATTCAGACCCTGGAACAGGCAATCCTGCAGGTGAAACAGAAGTTTGGTTACAACAGGCCGATATTGGTGGAGCAGTATCTCACGGGTAAGGATATCAGTGTAGGCATTATCGGAAATCCTCCGGAATCCTACCTGCCCCTGCCCGTCATTGAGGAAGATTATTCCGCGTTACCACCGGATCTGCCGAAGATTTGCGGGTACGAGGCAAAATGGCTTCCAGATTCACCCTATTGGAAAATAAAATCCATCCCGGCAAACCTGCCGGAAGAGACGGATCGATTCCTGATCGCCAGTTGCATTAAACTGTTCGAGAGGTTCGAATGCCGGGATTACGCCCGATTCGACTGGCGGCTGGACGATAACAGCACCCCCCGTTTGCTTGAGATCAACCCGAATCCCGGCTGGTGCTGGGATGGCCACCTGGCCAAGATGTCCGCCCTTGCCGGAATATCGTATCCCGACATGCTCTACAGGATCATCCAGGCATGCGAGGAGCGGATAACGGCCAACGGTATTGAGGCTGGAAGGATCGAACGGGAAAGCGATTTGCCATTCCAGCAGATAAGCGAAAAGGTGCCGGCAAACTCCCGGTAATGAAAGGCGCGGCTATTAGTATTCCCCGGACAACCGCCTCAGTCACGATCCGTTATTACTTTTTGAAGATATTAACCGG
>CAZDMY010000344.1:0-2898 GCA_964506405.1 uncultured Dehalococcoidia bacterium
GATGTTCAACGATCAGGCCCATCCTGCGATCGCTAATTGTGTATTCAAAGGCAATTCCTCCGGATTTATGGGTGGCGGTATGCTGAACTTCGGCTTTTCCGCACCAACGGTCACTAATTGCGTCTTCGTTGATAATTCAGCCCATTTTGGCGGCGGCATGTGTAATGAAAACGAATCTGCTCCCGCAGTAACCAACTGCGTTTTCTATGATAACAATGCTGTGCTGGGGGGTGGGTTGTTCAATAATCAGAATGCCTTTTCGGTGATAACTAACAGTATCTTCTGGAACAACCATGCAAACGATGGCGATTCAATCTTGTGTGGCGGTTTCTCAGCTACAGTCAGTTGCTGCGATGTACAGGTGAATTCCGGCACTTCAGTTTTTCCCGGTCCCGGGAATATCAATGAACCGCCCGGGTTCCGATCTCCGCAGAATGGTGATTTCCATCTGCGGTATTTCTCTCCCTGTATTGATGCTGGTGCGAATTCAGCGCAAGGTCTTCCACCCGAAGATGTTGATGGAGACCTTCGTATCGTTGGTTTTGCGGTTGATATGGGTATAGACGAATATACTCCTCCATGTATCGAGCTTTCACCCGATTCCGGTTTGCCGGCCTCTGAAATAACGGTTTATGGGTATAATTTCGGCGGTACACCGGTGCGGATTTCAGTCGGGGGTTCTCCCGTGAACAGTGTTGGAACCCTTGAGGACCTGGATGGGGATTCTGCCCCCGGCTTTTTTGAGGGGGTGCCATCCATATTTGGAATTGATGATTTCGAGATCAATGTTCAAATCCCAAGGATAGTTGATACCTCTGCCGTTGAGATTAAGGCAGTCTGTTACGATCCATTAAATGAAGCGACCTTTACTGCTGTAGCTGATTTTGAAGTGAGGAATCCAAAGATCACTCTGCAGCCGAATACCGGGCCGCCAGGGACCGATTTTTTCATTACCGGCAGCGGATTTCCTGCCAACGAGCCGGATGAAACCTGGAATCATGGTTCGGGAGGTATAGCCCTTTACAAGTATATTTACGGGCTCTCTATGGGAACGCTTACATCACATATCGCCACGGATGATAACGGAAGTTTCAGTGCCAGCGGCCAGATCCCTTACGATGCACTTCCGGGTGTTCGGGATATCATCCTCTTCTTCGACCCTACCGATCCGGTATACAATGGTGACGATCCCGATGAACTGGCGACGCGGCAGTTGTTCATGGTGACTTCGGTCGGCACAAAAGTGATATATGTGGATGCTTCCAATACCGGTTTTGAGAACGGAGAAAGCTGGGAAACTGCGTATACCGATCTTCAAGAGGGCCTGGATGCCGCTTATATCGGAGATGAAATATGGGTGGCTTCGGGTGTTTATAACCCTACCCTGGTTCACGGCGGGAGTGAGCCACGTTACCGGTCATTCCAGATGAAAGACGAGGTAAGCATCCTGGGGGGCTTTCAGGGTAACGAAACCCATCGCGACCAACGCAATTGGCAAAAAAACGCAACGGTATTAAGTGGTGATATCGGGGTGCCGGGTAATAAGGCTGATAATTGCTATCATGTATTTTACCATCCGGATACAATCGTAGTAAGTGGCAGTGCCGTTCTGGACGGATTCACAATTACCGGTGGGAATGCCAACGGGCCCAGTTTGCACAGGCATGGTGGCGGGATGTTCAACCACCATTGCTCGCCCACGATAATCAATTGCACATTCTGGGAGAATTCAGCATGCCTGGGTGGTGGGATGAAGAATTTTATCTTCTCGGCTCCCTCACTGGTAAATTCTGTCTTCTATGATAATTCGGCTGATTTTGGCGGAGGTATTCATAACGATAACAATTCCTCTCCAACGGTATTGAACTGCACGTTTTTCGATAATACGGCCACACAGAATGGCGGGGGGATTTGCAGTTCGAATAGTTCGGTACCGTTGATCGCAAATACAATACTCTGGGGAGATACGGCGGGTAGTGAGGGCGATGAATTGTACTGCTCGCCCGGAACACCGCTGGTGTTTTTCTCAGATGTTCAGATGAATTCAGGCACTTATAGTGGTGTTGCTAATATAAATCAGGACCCGCTCTGGGTCGATCCGGTAAACGGGGATTTTCGCCTGCAGGAGAATTCCCCCTGTATCGATTCCGGGGATGATTACTTTGCTATGGGTATAACGTGGGATTTCGAATGCCAGCCTCGGATCAATGACGGTGATGACGATGGGTATGCCAGGGTGGATATCGGGGCCGACGAATTTATGGCAATCACCACCTATACGTTAACAATGGCAAAATCCGGTGATGGTGCCATTATCCCTGCTGCGGGCGATCATGGTTACGGGGAAGGAGAGGTAGTTGATATTTCCGCAACCTCAGACCCCAACTGGCATTTCAACGGCTGGACGGGGAATATCGATACTGTGGCGGATGTGAATGATCCCTCTACCACGATCACCATGAATGATAATTATGCTGTTACCGGTAATTTCAGGCATGATATGTGGCTGTATGATGTAAATCCTGAAGATGGGGCAATCCAGGTAGGCGAATTTCTCGCTGCATTGTCGGATTACCTGAATGACCAGATCGCTGTTTCTCGACTTCTGGAGGTGCTCAGTTTGTATCTTCAGTCATGAACGCCTGCAAATCATGAATGATTCCGATCGGTTCCATGGCGTGGTTTATCTATAACCGAGGTAATTATTGAGGCGGAAAGCCATCCCTCTGGTTATTGTTCAAATCTGTTTTCATGCCATCCGGGTTTTATCTTTTCTGTAGAAAGCTCGATACGCGAACGGCCAGGAGAATAGCCAGTACAACGGCGATTCCAGCCAGAACAATGGCCACCAGCGCCAGCGTACCGCCTCCGCTTTCCCCTTCAGGACCGGGAGGGCCT
>CAZDMY010000345.1:0-2890 GCA_964506405.1 uncultured Dehalococcoidia bacterium
GATATACCAGCGCCTGGAGAGGCTGGGTCAACTGGACCTGATGAAAAAATACCATGAACCGAAGAACTATCATTCCGCGCCCCGGCCGCGAATAGTCAAGGTACCTCAAGCTTAGGAGAAGAGCAATGGCGACGAAATTCAAAGAGGCGCTCGAATCCGGCAAATTTGTCATTACCAGCGAGATCGGCCCCCCGAAAGGGACCAACCTGGAGAAGATGCATCACCATATTGAGGCGATCAAGGACCTGGTTGATGGCATCAATGTCACCGATCACCAGAGTTCGGTGATGCGCTTTCCCTCTATCGGCGGATGTCTGGCTATCAAGGAGGCGGGTGGCGAAGCGATTTTACAGATGACCTGCCGCGATCGGAACCGGATGGCTTTGCAGGCCGAGCTGCTGCTGGCCTACACGAGGGGAATCGGCAATGTTCTTTGTCTTACCGGAGATGCAGTGCCTGTTGGAGATCACAAGGCGGCCAAGGGTGTCTTCGATCTCGATTCGTCCCAGTTACTCCATACCATACGTTTACTGGAATCGGGCAAAGATCTGGGTGGAAACGATCTCGATGGATCTCCCGAATTCTGCGCCGGTGCAATTGTCACACCGGAAGCAGTGCCGCTTGAGCCTCAACTGGCCAAATTCGAAAAGAAAATCGAAGCGGGGGCGGAGTTTATTCAAACTCAGGCGATATATGATATGGAGAACTTCGCCAAATTCATGGGTTACGCCAGTCAGTTTAAGGTACCGGTCTTGGCGGGGATCATTTTGCTGGTCTCGGCCAGAATGGCCAAATTCATGAATGAAAACGTCCCGGGAGTATTTGTACCTCAACACTTGATCGATGAACTGGCGGCCGCCCCCAAGGGCGAGGCGCTAAGTACCGGCATCAAAATCGCGGGCCGCATGATTAAGCAGATCAAAGAGGAGAACCTTTGCCAGGGGGTGCATATCATGGCAATTGGTCGCGAAGAGAAGGTGCCGGATATTCTGGAGGCAGCGGGAATTAGCTAGTGTAATGACCCTCAGTTAAGTTGATACAACACTAACCGTTCGAGTCCACTGAGGGCGGTAGATTCGCCAGGGCGTGCGGGCATGAATCATGCAACTTCTGTTCGGCGAGGACCATTTGACAAGCTCACAACGAATAGGCGGCGCTACGGTTAAATGGTCTAATTCCTGGCATATTCCCTGATGCTGTCTGAAGTTATTCAATCCTCAGATGTTTCCGGTAACTTTTTTCCTGAGGCAACATCCTCCCTACCGTTAACTTCTATTCAGGAGGCGATTCTCCTCTTGACACTCACTCCCGGCAAGTGTTAGAATCACGCAAAGCCATCGAAGCTGCTGCAATGGAGTCATCATTACAGGAGGAACATGAAAGTGAAAAAACTGCCTCTAAACATTGTTTCTATCGTCCCAGTCACCCTCCTCATTCTAGTTTTACTGGTTGGTGGTTGTGGTGGAAAGACTCCCGGGAACACGAATGGAGGCAACGGAAACGGGGGTAATGGTGAAGATGTGGTGATAACCGTCGGCAATCTTACGGACCAAACCGGTGTTGCATCCGAACCCATGTCTTATATTGAAATGGCACTCGAGGATATCGTCGAGTATTATAACGAAAACAACCTGATACCTGGTGTACGTTTAAGAGTTACGGATTATGATGACCAGTATGACCCTGCGCGTGATATTCCCGGATATCGGAAATTGAAAAGCGACGGGGCGGACTTTATCTGGACTCCGGTGACGCTGGCAGTGCCGGTACTTAAACCGATTTTAGACAGAGACAAATTCGTTCTTTTTGTGGCGACGGCCAACATGCCGAAACATGAATTGGAAGGTGGATATGTATTCAGTATGGGCATTACTCCCAGGAATGAAGCATACACGCTCCTCGAATGGTTGCCCGAAAATGACGAAGATTTTCCTGAGGGAAGACCTGCTTTAATTGGGGCGGCTGCCTGGAATGACGGATACAGTAACCTTCTGTTTGAGGCAGCAAAGGACTACGCAGATGCTCACCCCGACAAGTATAAATGGGATAAGACGTTCCTGACAGATTTCAGTTTCAGTTGGAAGGTAGAGGCAGATGCGCTGAAAGATTGCGATTATGTTTTTCTCCCGACACCTCCACACGTTTTTGTAAGGGATTTTCGTGACGCAGGCGGCACGGCCAAGTTTTTGGCTACCGATCCATGTACGGCATTCCTGGGTATCATAGGTGATTCCGGTTTATGGGATGAGGTTGACGGTTCTTTATTCATCCGGTCTTCGCGCTGGTACAATGAAACAGGCCCGATAATCGACATCACCAATCAGTTATTGGAGGAAAAGCACTCGGCGAGCGAAGCAGCGGAGATACGCAGGCAGGGATGTGGTTATATAGCCACAAAAAATCAGTTCCTGATGCTGGATATCGTTAGAAAGGCTGTGGAAGAAGTCGGTCCCGAGAATTTCGACTCCCAGGCATTATACGATGCGGCTATTACGTGGGAATACGAATATGAGGGAATACCGAAATTCAACAACTTCGATGCAAACAAGCGTATCGCGCAGAATTACTATGCCGTGTATGAAGCTGATGCTGCTCTTGAGAATATCGTAAGGGCGCATACTGATTGGTTGCCGGAAGTCGATACCGTGGATTAACCCTTTCCATTGCCATTGGCAGGCAGGAAAGGCTAAACTATGTACGTGATGAGAGTAGGGATAAGAAATGTGAGTTTAAAATAAAATACCGTTAATGAAAATGAGTGATAAACATTGATTTTTTTGTTATGATAGTATAGAAGAAAAAGGCTGCGTGGGTTTGGGTAGGGGGCGATTTCCTCTCCTTGAAATGGAGTTCAATAGCTATAGATGAGTGCGAAATCAGTAGCATCTCT
>CAZDMY010000346.1:0-2888 GCA_964506405.1 uncultured Dehalococcoidia bacterium
CAGCACCGATGGATGAGGCGATCAGCAACATCAAAAAACCGATCTCCGCCGGGTCTTTCACCGGGGTTCGGAAGCGAACGAAGGACAAGGCTCCCAGCAGGCCAAGCGATAGCGGGATGGAAGTCTGAATACCTAAAAACAGCATAGTGATGGCCGGGCCCCCGATGATGAATGTCCGGTGCACCCCCGCCCCGATATGCGAGGAACCATAGAAGGCCTGGTACATCAGGTAGGTGACGATGGCAGCAATGAGAGAAAAGATCATGGCCGTTACACCTTCCTCCCAGCTAACCGGAGTCTGCAAATCCTGTATGTGATCTAACAGTGAACTCATCGGGAACCCCCCTTTACTTACGTGTATATCATTCTGCCGGAAGGCCACAGCCTGGAAGCTGTCCCCGGCGTTTCCAAGTGAGCATCGATGCAATGACTATACTTCGAAAAGCGGCTCCAATCCGTATTGAGCAGCTTCATCCGCCTTAGTGTTCTCGGCAATTCCATAGTCGGCCCCTTCACTTCGATCACCCCTCCACGCAGGGGTAGCGAGCGTTCGGCGTAACCATACTCTCGCGCGATGAAGGTTGATGATATATCATAATCGAGCGCTACCCGCATACCGCTGCCTATCTCGGTAAACCGATATCTGGAATACGAGACAGTGATAACAGGCCGAAGCGGTTTGGCAGGAAAATGGCCGAATCCCCAGACTGTGTCTACCAGCAGCTTTCTCTCTATGATCCCTTTGCTAAGTTGCTGGTATTCAAGTTTGTCGCGGCCGACACGGAACAGCGCGCGCTGCTTACTGCTGGCAAAACCCCTGCGGGATTTCAATTCCAGAAAGACAGGGACCTCATCGGGTAAATTATCAGGTGTGCCATACCAACGAACACGTACTTTATCCTTGATAAACTCGCCGGATGCCGAACGCTCGTGCTGATCGAGGTCATTGGAATCAAAATAGAGGCTGTTGATCCGCCCCGATGGATAATCGCGATCCGGCCGGCACACCTGTCTTAGAAGCGCATAGGCCAGATGGATCTGCCCCGGTTTGATAAAGAACTTGCGCTCGATCCGCTGCCGGAACTGACCTCCGACTTCACTGCTTTCGGCTACTGGCGACCTTTGCATCCTTTGTCCTATATATTAACCGATTTCACCACCCGAAGGCCAGCTTCAATTATCGGTCAAATCGGATATTCCCCAGATTTCCCGTTTCACCGGGCCGCAGGTGAGGCGATCCCATGGGTACATCCCACGGCCGATCATGACCTGACTTTGAAATCCCGTTCCCGCTGCCATCACCGTGGCTGGGAAGTTCGCCCCTGAGCTGCTTGATAATCGATTCAGTTCTCTCAGTCACAAAGGTCTCCAATCCGATATACGTGGAGCCCTGTTGCGGGACCTGCCGGGGCACCTGATCCAGTAGGAAAAACTTGATCTCCTCACGCGTTAAACATGCCTCCAGTTTCTTCAGTTCCTCCAGGCTCGGCCGCCTCGTGCGCAGTTCCCCCATAACTTCTTTGGGAATGGTATTTTGCAGGCATGCCAGGCTTTCCGGAGAGAGGCGTGGCGGTTCCATATTGCCCTCCTGTTGCGGTTGTATGCCTTCCGGTCCGTCACGCGGGATATCCTCATAAAGGGCGCGTTCGAAATCCTCATTAGTATAGAATTTCAGTTCATCGGAATAGACATAAGGGCGAACCAGATCGGCCACCTCCTCAATTCGAGCGGACATCCGTTTCGGACTGAACGGCCCCTCCACCAGTTCTTTCAGGTATTTATGGTAAGTCTCCCTATATGGTTCATGAGCCAGTAATCGGGCGATCAAGGGACGTTCGTCAAGCGGGCCGATGGTGGGCTCATCTATATAGCAATTTATGATACTTTCACGGTCCATGTTTTGACTGAAAGATCCGAAAGCACCGTTCAAATCCCAGGGAATAATCGTAAATCTGCCATCTATCTCGTATAGATAGTAGTTATGCCCGAACCCCAGGTAACTGTCGAAATACCCGATGGTACCGGCTACCGCGACAAAGCGAAGTACCTGATCCACATCCAGCACCCTCTCTATCTCCTGCGGGAAGGTTTCATCCGGCTCGTTGTTCAGGATTTCCAGGAATTCGTACAGGGCGGTGTGATCGGGATACGCTTCGTTGGTACGTAATCCCATCCGTTCAATTAAATCCTGATTTTCAACCGGAGAATTTGCCCGGATATTTTTGGCCTCGCCGTTCCCGGCTGCTTCGTCGCCTTCCTCGAGCGCCTTCATGATGTCCACCAGCTTGGCACCACCCATGTTGATCTCGGCCATGATCTCCTCATCAGACATCTCCACCTTCAGATCATCCTCCGTCCACGCAAGATAACCGGCTGTTGGTTCGGGTTTATAGAGATTGCCGGTACTATCGGAAAAGTGTCGCGCGAGGAAATTCACATCCACTTGTTCCACCTGGGTATACAGACCCATATGAGTATCGTTCACCCAGAGGTCAACGAATGACGTGCGCGGAGTCGGCAATCCCATAAGGTCGAATATTTCATAGGAAAGGTGCTCCCGGATCAAAGTCGGATCGTGGAATCCGTTATTGAAATTCAACTTCTTGAGGCCTCTGAATGTTCGGGCCGTGTTGAAAAAATTGAAATCCATTTTAAAGCTTAAGCGGATGCTTCCTGACCGGAAAACGGAATTGAGCGAGGAATTCCCCTTGGGCCGGACAGCCACATCCGGCACCAGTTCACCATCAAAATAGAAATCAGCCTGCACATACTCTTCCTTCAACGCTTCCAGCCGGCATTTCTCCCAGTCCTCCTCGGACATAACGATCCTCACCTCTACCACGCGATCGGCAACAAACGGGTCCTGGTCATCGGAGAAAACTTCACCG
>CAZDMY010000347.1:0-2885 GCA_964506405.1 uncultured Dehalococcoidia bacterium
CCTGAATCCGTTTTTGAATGCTGTTGTCATTTGAATATTTTTTCCGTTAAGGAGATCAATTCCGGTATCGCATCCACTTTTCCCGGGATTATCCGAGGGATATCGCCCGCTTCCAGCTGCTGAGCGCAATTATGAGCGGCTATCGCTTTTGAATACCTTGCAATTATTGACGTCTCATGTATAATAAAAATATAGCTATTGAAAGAAGGCTCTCTTCAGGTGCCGGCTCTCAGTCTGCTGTTCTCTCCTCAAGTGGAACTTCGCGAGACTTCCCGAGTACTCGCTACTATCCGAAGTCGACTCCAATAAGTGGAGATCTTTCACAGACCCAGGAAACGGAGGAGTTCATGGCATCTCAAAAACTCTCCTGTCTTGTGGTTTTTCTTGCGTTCGCCGGCTTGCAGGCGGAAGTGGAACATCCAGTAGTCAAACCGATTGAAGGTTTCGTCCTGCGGCCGAGTGCCCAGCAGAAGGTCAGCGATTTCGACGAATATCGTTTCAGGCGAAAAGACGAAAATGGCCGCGATGAGTTTTTCATCAAGAAGGGCAAGTTCTGGGAGCTCAACTATCACAAGCCGGCGGCCGGTGGGTCCGACGATAACAGCTTCTCCAAGACCGAAATCATCGATAATTTTACTGAGGCAGTGAAGGAGGCAGGAGGCAAGATTCTTCGTCAATATGAAGGCGACCTCCACTTCAGCTTAACTCGACCTGACGGGGGACTCACCTACGTCAACGTTTACGCGAGTGATGGTCGCTACAGGCTTCGCATCATTGACGAGAAACCGCTCGAGCGGAATCTCGAATTCACTTCCGCTGAGGATATGTACTCCGGCATCAACGAGGCTGGATTTGTCGCTGTATATGGCATCCACTTCGATACAGATCGGGCCGACCTCAAAATCGGTGCGTCCAAGACCCTCGAGGAAGTGGTCAAGCTGTTCAAGACGCATGCTGAGCTGAGAATCGAGATTCAAGGACATACCGACAGCACTGGCTCGGATGAACATAACAGGGATCTTTCCAAGCGGCGCGCTCAGACGGTTGAGGCATACCTCCAACTGTACGGCATCACTAAAGACCGTCTCGAGTGCACCGGCCATGGCGAGTCGAAGCCAACTGGGGACAACTCAACCGAAGAAGGCCGCGCCTTGAACAGAAGAGTTGAACTGCACAAAATGAACTAGGAAAAAGATCCGCTGGAGGATCGACTCGCCTAGCGGCTCTCAAGGGTCAACGCCAGTGTTGAGGAAGTTGGAGGGTATGGAAGTGTCTCAAGAATCTGGATTCCGTTTCGCATTCTTCGCAGCTTGCCTGGTACCTTGGCTGTTGGCGGGCCTATCGCTGACTCCTTATCTGCCCGCTGAAAACAAAGCAGAAGGAAGCCGGGAGATTTGGATTGGTGAAGTTACCATTGAACAGAATGGATCGGCTAATCATCGGAAAGACAACAGTACCAACAGGAAGACCTCCTGGAGATACGAAAACCGCAAGGTAAGCGATCGGGTTACGATGAGAGCCTGCGGTGTTTCGGGCGATCTCCGAGTCAACAACAGTCACAGAACATACAATAGCAGCTCTGTCCTCGAAACTTACGTCGAGTTCGACCTTTCTGTCTGTCCCAAAGAAACCAAGCGTCCTGGAGATTCGTCCCACAGCCTGGAAAATACTTGGAGTTATTTGTACCCTGGTCCAGGCGGTTCATCGGGAAGCTCCTCCAAGGTTCGCCTGGCCGCTTATCCCAACGGGAGGTTCTTTCTGTTCGCACAGAATACGGAGTTGACCAGCACTTCGAGCAGAAACAACAGCGAAAGCACCTTCGCCTGCACCGAAAACACTCGGGCAGACGCGATCAACATATCCACGCTTCCAGTCGGAGAGAAGGAAAGCACCACACTATATGGGCAGGGCACCTCAAACCAGAGAATGGAAATCAAGAAGCCCCCAGTTCCCAAGACTCTAACAGCGGTCGTCGAGGGTGAGTATGTGAATGACATCATCGCCGGTTCGAAGTTACTGGCAGAAACAAAGCCCTCATTCAAAGGAGACTATCAGGAAAGGATCACCGCCAGCTGGAATTTCCGTAGAGTACAGGGTTCCTGCGCCTGCATTGGGTATATCCCTTACTTGAAAGGGGACGTCAAGATTGACGGTAAAACAGTCAAAGCGGGGGACCCGGTAACCAGCCTGAAGGGAATCAAGATTGAAACCGGACCCAAGAGCAGAGTACAGATTGACTTTGGCGACACAATCGTGAATGTGGGTCAGAAATCTCAGGTCGAGATCGGTGATCCTTGTGAGGGTGAGGACGCGACGTTGATAGATCGCATAATTGGCATGGGTTTCATCCTTCTGAGCGGAAGGTCATCGGAGTTCGTCTACGTAGGTAATAATGCGCACGCCGGCGTACGCGGCCAATTGACTCCGGCCCCTCTGATCGACCCGGCCGGAGTATACGTGGCGGCGCTGCTGCCGCTCTCGATCCCGTTTCTCTTCCCTGAGGCAGACTCGCATGAAGACTTAATGCCGGAGGCAGAGGAAGTCAAGATGGCCTACGCCGCTTTCCTGGTCGATAACACTCCCGGCAAACCCCTATTCGTCAAAGCGATCAAAGGGAGCATCGAAGTTTTTGACTCGACAGGCGGAACAACGGTCCTCGCTGCCGGAGAGACGTTCAGCAAGACCTGGAACCCCGCGCTGGCTGAGGCAGATACGGAAAGGGTGCGCCTCAGAGTGATAGCCGGCGGGGATTGATGTTGTTTACTTCCAGCCCGTTGACCCCGCCGATAGGAGTTTGCTTTTTGCGAGGGGTGTAAATGGGGGCAGAAGTGGTGATTGTAGTCGGAAACTGCCAGTTTCCGCTCCCGAAGGGAGGCGGCCTTATT
>CAZDMY010000348.1:0-2885 GCA_964506405.1 uncultured Dehalococcoidia bacterium
GAAAACCTACTACTATAGTAAGAAATATACCTACTTTGTTGCGCTTTACCCATTCATCCATGAATCCCCCCTCACTAATAACACGACCATTTAGGGTTCAATCTTGTCTTTGGGTAAACAGGTATCTGCCCAATATCCGGTTACATGGCCACTAGTATCAATACAGTACCAATATTCAGTCTCGGCGCACTGCATGTAATTCGCAACACTGCTACCTTCGTTGATACCGTACTTACCCACAATACCTGAATTGATACTGGCCAGCTCTGCCATATGCTTTGTGCAGGCACCACCTTCTGGATTACACTCAATAAATGAATTAGTAGGGAATTCATCAAATAGTTCGACAGGCCTGTCCGGGTCTGCCATCAGCATCGTGACTGATACGCTAACATTGTGCATCTCATAATTTGCCGATTCAATTTCATTATGACTCCTGTTGTTCCCTTTCCCACATCCTGCAAAAACGATTGTGACAAGAGCCAAGATCAGTAGCCGGCTTTTCCACATTCTTCACCTCCCCTGTATTGAACAACTTACCAGTATCGGCTGTAACACATCAAGAAGCAGATGTGTAACATCACTCAAAAACAAGAAAGATTATTGCATGGGCAAATGTACTGCTAGGGGTGTGGTGGGTGCAGGGGGTCTACCTTAACCTCGAGAAGATACTTAAGGGAAATATCAACGTACTTGCAATCTGATGTTCATCTGTTATAATTCTGGCAAAAGTCGATTGGCAACAGGGCGTACCAAAACCGTTATTGCCCGCCACGCAGTGCGTTTGGCGACATAACTCAATTAAAAGTCTTGGCAAATGATAAATCCGCAACTGTTCAAGGAGTCGAGCATTGAAAGTTCCCGGTAAATTAGTAGTGGTACTTTTCATGTTCCTTCTGCTGCCGGCATCACTACTGGATGCCGGGTGCTCTTCCGATAAGAATTCACCGACCCGAAACATAACGCCTCCACTCTCAAAAGAAACTCCGACGCCTACCCCCACGATGTCATTACCGCCATGGACCGGAGATTCGGTTGTTCAAACTCTGTATGGAACCGTGAAGGGTTTTGCGGATGAATCCGATACATGGGTCTGGAAGGCGGTTCCCTACGCCAGACCCCCTGTAGGCGAGCTGCGATGGAAGGCACCGCGTGACCCCGTTTCCTGGGAGGGAATCAGACAGGAAACCGATTTTTGCCAGATGTGCCCACAATACGATTGGCTGATTGCAGAAGATGTATGGGGGAATGAAGATTGTCTTTACCTCAACGTATGGCGTCCACAGTCAGAGGAAACAGATCTGCCAGTTTACGTTTACATACATGGGGGAGGAAACGCAATAGGCTGCGCCAACCAGGTTCCAACCTACTATGGATCAACCGTTGCCCGCAAATCCAACATGATCTACGTATCCATGAACTACCGGCTGGGTCCATTTGGCTGGTTCACTCATCCCGCGCTGAGAACCGGTGATGTCATAGATGGTTCCGGCAACTACGGCACTCTGGATATTATCAAAGCGCTGGAGTGGATCCAGGAAAATATCGAGGCTTTCGGAGGAGACCCGGAAAACGTTATTCTTACCGGCGAATCGGCAGGGTGTACGAACATCCATTCTCTGCTGGAATCACCGCTCGCCAAAGGTCTCTTCCACAGGGCGCTGGCACAAAGCTGTATGAATTATTCTGCCCCGATTGAAG
Source organism: uncultured Dehalococcoidia bacterium (assembly GCA_964506405.1). Lineage (GTDB taxonomy): Bacteria > Chloroflexota > Dehalococcoidia > SZUA-161 > SpSt-899 > JBGLNL01. The sequence continues at coordinate 1,702 of CAZDMY010000348.1, forward strand.
AAGGAGACGCGCATTCCCGCGACATCCTGATTGAACTCCTGGTGAGTGACGGGACTGCTGATAACGAAGCAGGGGCGGGAGCCCGTCTTAATGAAATGAGCGATGCGGAAATCGCAGATTACCTCAGGGCGAAGACGCCGAAGGAAATCCTGGCATGTTGCGAGCAAAGAGAATTTGGGGAGGTTATCAATCCCAACATCTTCAGGGATGGGAAGGTTATAGTTGCAGATGGCATCAATTCGTTTGAAAACGGGACTTATCCCAACAAAGTGCCCCTCATGCTGGGCAGTACCAGAGAGGAACTCAAGATGTTCCTGTTTATGGTTGAGTCTTTCGAAGGAAAAGATGAGCTATATCAGACGGTAACAAGCTACGGCGGTGACTTATGGAAAGCTGCCGGTGTCGATACCATAGCGAGGCAGTTGGGCAGGCATGATGATCAACCCGAAATCTACGTCTATCGATTCAACTGGGGGGCATGGAAGGAAGACGGCACCAGTCCTATCCCGGCTCCGTATGATCTCAAAGTGGGGGCGGCTCATTCACTAGATCAATCCTTCTTTCTGGGCAATCCCTGCTTCAATGTCTTTATGACCTCATGGGTATTCACCGAGGAAAATCGCCCCGGCAGGGAGGCCCTCACCGATGATATTATGGCATACGTAGCACAATTTGCCCGCACCGGCAATCCTAATGAGCCGGGGTCAGGTTTGCCGGAGTGGGAACCGTGGACCAATGAGACGGGTGAACCCAAATGTATGCTTCTCGATGCCGATCTGAACGATTCTGATATCGAGATGTCTCCAATAGAATTCACATTACCGGGAGTATTAGAATCGATGAAATCCGATGTAGCTGAACCGCTGTATAATGAGGCTTTTGATATTCTATCATCCTATCGTATCACCGCACCTCTGATCAAAGAAGCTCAGCACTCTGAGTAACTACTGACAAAGTCATCATCTCGTTATACCGGATAACAGCATCCTGGGTTGTCAGGCGAGACAATCCGTCAGGTTGTCTTGCGTATGGATGACTGGAATCGCAGAGTTACCAGCACAGCTTGTGTTGACAGTTGGTATGACTTAGTGTACACTTACGATACGTTTTGGCCATCTATGCCCATCGCTACCTGTGAGTGGATGTAATAAGGGAGGTACGATCATGGTAAACCGAATATCTGC
>CAZDMY010000349.1:0-2878 GCA_964506405.1 uncultured Dehalococcoidia bacterium
AATATCAATATGAAAGGTGTCTGGCTTTGCCTCAAGTATGAGCTCAAACGAATGAAAAAACTGGGAGGCGGAGCGATCGTTAATACATCGTCCACTTCCGGACTGGTGGGTGCGCCCGGAGCACCGGCCTATACGGCCTCAAAACACGGGGTTGCCGGCCTGACGAGGGCGGCCGCACTGGAATTTGCCAAGAAGAATATCCGGGTAAATGCGGTATGTCCCGGCACCAGCCGGACCCCGTTCATGCAGCGCCTGATCGATGCGGGCCTTGAGGATTACATCACCGGTCTGATCCCGGCCGGGCGGCTGGGCGAGCCGGAGGAGACTGCTAATACGGTTCTCTGGCTCTGTTCCGAAGAGGCTTCGTTCATCACCGGCGCGATGATCACCATCGATGGCGGCCTGACGGCGCAATAATAACATGTAACTTTGGCGATGTAATTATCGCATCTGCTGTCGCCATCGTGCAGGTAGTCGTCGGTATCAATTCAAACCTGAAACAGGAATGTCCGCTTATGGTCTATCGATTTTCCCCGATCACATGGTTCAGTTCCTGAAGAAAAAGTGATATTCTATTTGGAAACCGCAATTACTAAAGTTCTACCTTTGCACATGCACTAGAGGAGGTGATATGTTCTGCCCAAATTGCGGAAACCAGTTACCTGAAGGAAGCAAATTCTGCCCACAATGTGGATCTTCCAATCTCGGTTTCGACAATAGGGCAGGTCCTCCAGTTGCACGATGGGTAGGAATTGAAGACCTTGCTTCGCGTTGGGCCAGATTAGGAGCGGCCATCATCGATTTCATCATCATGCTGGCGATTTCGGTCCCTATTGTTATCTTCATCGGACTCGTAGACTTCGATGACTGGGAGGCAACTCAATCGATCGGCGATCAAGTGCTCTCCAGCGTACTATCAGTAATACTGTTTATTGCAGTGAACGGGTATTTCCTTGCCAGAAATGGCCAGTCCATAGGTAAGCTCGCGCTTGGCATAAAAATCGTCCGCACCAGTCGGGAGAAGGCAAGCTTTGGGCGACTTATTGGTTTACGGTATCTACCGATCTGGATCGCGACAAGCATCCCCTATATCGGCGGTCTTATCGGACTGGTAGATATACTGCTGATATTCCGTGAAGAGAAGAACTGCCTGCATGACGACATTGCAGATACGAGAGTTGTAAACGCTTAGCGCAAAAAGACAACATAGTCATGAAAACAATACCATGTGGAGGCCTGGCCAATGATTGAATTCGGATATGCCGGGAAGATATCGCGGACGAACTGGAATAAAGAGGTTTGCTGGTCTGAGGGAAGAAGTCAGGAGTCAGGAGTGAGAAATCAGAAGTTGGTAGGTGCAGTTCGAGGCTTTACCCTCGCTTGTTTGAGATTACTTACTGAAATGGAGGAACGACATGACCGAATATTCTAGAGAAGAGATGCGGGCTGCCCTCGATCATTATCTCAAGATTCGAGCAGGGATTGAGGCGGGAGAAGCCAAATGGGATGCCCTGGCAGACTGCTTCACTGATGATGCTACCTACATCGATCCTGCCTGGGGCCGTTTCGTCGGGCGGGAAGCCATCATCAAGTTCCAGCAGGATAGCATGGCGGGACTGGAGGACTGGACGTTTCCCATCGAATGGATCACGATTGACGGCAATCGTATCGTTATTAAATTCTGGAATCGGTTACCGGGTCAGCGTCCGGATGGAACCTTTTACCAGGCCCCTGGTTTTCAGGAGATTATCTATGCTGGTAACGGAAAATTTTCCTATGACGAAGATGTTATCAACATGGTCCACGTAATGGAACTTATCCAGGAATCCGGCTGGGTTCCGGGGCCGGAAGTTAAAATGCCGGAAAAGGTTGTCCGGTGAGCACTTGAGATTTATGCTATTCTGGGAAAATATTTAGCTGTAAGAAATACTGAGGAGGGAAGACTATGGCATACCGCGTGATTCAATGGAGCACCGGTAACGTCGGTGCTTGCGCTCTCAGAGCGATCATCAACCATCCGGAACTGGAACTTGTGGGTGTATCCGTCTACCACGATTCAAAAGCCGGAAAGGATGCCGGAGAACTGTGCGGACTGGATCCAGTGGGTATCAAAGCCACACAGGATGCCGATGCCCTGCTGGCCATCGAAGCCGACTGCGTCTGTTACACCTCGGATATCCGGTACGATCCGGTGGCCACCATCGAGGAGATCTGCCGGATCCTGCAATCCGGCAAGAACGTGGTCACCAGTTCACTGCTCAGTTTGGTTTACCCACGAGCGCTCGGCCCGGAAACCTGCGAGAAATTTGAGTCCGCCTGCCGGGAAGGTGGGGTATCGCTCCTCGTTTCGGGGATGGATCCGGGATGGGCCAACAGCACACTGCCACTGATCCTGAGCGGGATGTCCGAACGGTGGGAAAGCATCCGAACCCAGGAGATCGTCAATTATGCCACCTACGATCAACCTGAAATCCTGTTTGAAACGATGGGATTCGGCCAGCCGATCGATACCACACCGACACTACTGATGCCCGGGGCGCTCACCTTCTATTGCGGCGGACCGATCCAGCTCATGGCGGAAGGGCTCGGGGTTGAGGTTGAGGAGCTCCGTGAAGTCCATGAACGGATGCCGGCGCCCGCCGATCTACAGACACCCGCCGGAATCGTCAAAGCGGGAACCAGCGCCGCCCTGCGCTTCGAGGTGCAGGGAATTATCGGAGGAAAGCCCGTCCTCGTTATCGAGCACGTGACCCGAATGCACGACAGCATGGCGCCAGACTGGCCTCAGGGAGAGGGATATCATGTGATCGTCGAAGGACGGCCCCGCATGATCTTAACCTTCGGCTTCGAGGACGAGCACGGCGATACGGCGGTCGGT
>CAZDMY010000350.1:0-2873 GCA_964506405.1 uncultured Dehalococcoidia bacterium
TTCCCACGCGATCGAGATGGATTAAGGGATTCAGTGAAAGCCGGCCCATCACCTTTGCCGTATCGTCTCCCAGCCAGTTCGCTACCCAGCCATGACTGACTTCGTGAATTACAAGCATTGGGAGTAAAGCCAGAATAGCTAAGGGGATTACGGTAAAGAAAATCCCGGGCTCCTCGATAAGGAGATCCAGATTCCAAAGAAGCATCGTTTCCTCGTTGACGTATTATATCATAGTTCATTTCCCTTCGATATACAGGGAAAAGCGATAGTATCCGATTGCAGGATTGAGCCGACGGCCGGTCCTGTGCTGAAACAAATCCAGTAAGCGATTTGCTAATTTTGGATAAACGTGATAAATTTGATCAAGGCTAGCGCTGCTGCGTTATGGTGACTTCAAATCCAATAATGGTACCATAGCAGCCTACGGAATCGTTATCAACCAGAATCGTGCTTAAGTAAGACGCAATTATGGTACATAATCGAAGGAGAGACAATGGCACGTGTTCGTATTTTGCAAAACGAGGAAGCCCCTGCTAAAAGCAAAGCTTTTCTTGAGAAGATAGAGGAAAACGGGGCGGCGGTACTGAATTTGTATCGGACATTGGCACATAGTCCTTCTACGTTAACAAATACGGTAAAGCTAGGCAAAGTTCTGTTGGACAAGGCAGAACTCTCCCCACAACTCAGGGAGATGGTCATTCTGAGGATTGCGATTCTGCTTGGAAGTCAATACGAATGGAATCAGCATGTACCGATTGCACTGGGAGCCGGCGTAACCCAGGAACAGATTAATTCCATCCATATATGGCCGGAATCGGAGCATTTCGATAAAAAGGAGAAGGCGGTACTGCGATATGCCGATCAGGTCACCCTCAACATTCGAGCCACGGATCGCGCTTTCGGGACGCTTCGCAGGTATCTCAGTGAGCGTAGTATTGTGGAATTAACGGCTTCAATCGGTTATTGGGGCATGATCGCCCGTTTGCTGGAACCGCTGGAAGTTGAAATGGACGAATTTGCCGCCGGCTCGGCGGAAAGGCTATACGGCGGCAAACCCGACTAAGCGATTTTGCTTGTTAAGTATTGTACCGCCGCTGGTATAAGGTCCATCCGGCAATACCGAGCAACGCGATAGCCGCGAAAATAACCATAGAAAGGGCGTCGTTCTGCATCCCTGAAACGAAGTCACCGGCCGCGTTCTCAAATACCTGGTTCATTTTTTCAGCCATAACAAGTTCCAGGCCCTCAAGATCTGCCAGGTCGATAGCCTCTTCCACCTCAGGCTTGACGGCACCGGAATAAGTCAACGAAATGGCAATCAAAACGACGAGTGAAGCCAGCAGCATGGCCGTGAGCGCCCAGATCGAACGAGTCCTCCAGTTATGTCCTCCGAGGTAACCGATTGCCACCAGCAGCAGAATAGGGATCAGCCATAATACCCATAACCAGCCCCGAACACTGTCGATGAAGTTGCGGGAGTCATTGAAACCCTCAAGTTCATCTTCATCCATCTCGTCTTCAAGGTCCTGCTGGGTGAAAGAATAACCGTTTCCCAGCCAATCCCGAATGTCTTCGAGTTGATCGATATCTTCCGGATCATCGAGCTTATCCTTGAGATCCATTTCGGTAAAGGTCCAGCCGTTCTCAACATGCATCCGGACCTCATCCAGGAAATCCTCGTTTTCCGCTCCCATCGACTCGATCAGGTCATCCTGGTCATACGTCCATAGATCCGGTATTACTTTCATAATCTGATCGTCTATCTCGGCACTCAAATCAATATCGAGCATTGCCTTGTATTCCTCATAGCTGACGCCGATCGGCCGGCAGTAGGGGATCTGGCCTGGCGGCGTGTTGTTCTTGGCAATATTGAACTCAGCCTTACTGCAACGGGGCAATTGATTGAATACTGCTTCCAGCTTTTCATCCCCCAATTCTATCAAGGTATTGAGGATGGCAGTCTTCCGCTCGGCAATATCAACGGTAATACTCGTATTTCCTGATTCTCCCTTAGCGTAGCTGATGATGGACGCTATCTGTTCCTCTAACCGGTCCTGGAACCAGACACGCGGAAGGGATTCCTCGATTCCTTCAATGACCTCTTGATGGGTGAGCGTGACATTGAATGCCAGTTCTACTTCCGGTTCGAGTTCCTGCCGGACGATGGGCGCGACGATTTCTGCCACGATGTAATCGTACGTTTCCTCACGATCGAGGAGTTCAAACGTGGCCTGCCCCAAATCGTCCAGCCGTTCTTTTACCGGAACCGTTATGGTGAAGGTGTTGGAATCCAGCACCAGATAGGGAATTACGGCATTCATGGCCTCTTCAATCCTGACTGCGATCCATTGCCTGGAGACAACCGATTTCAGTGAAGCGGCTGCTTCATCTTCCTGCAATGAAAGCGGATAGGGCAAACGGTCGGAGTTTTCGGCCACCTTTCGGCCTCCATAGGACATCAGGTCGCTATAGATATACCCCATCGCTTCGCCGCGGAGTATCTCTTCTTTAATCACTGCCGGGGCGGCTTTGACCTTATCCTTGAATTCGATGGAATAACTGAAAGTATCGGTTTCTCCTGTAAAGTACGGGACGATTTCTCTGGTCAGATTCTCAAAGTTTTCCTGGAGCCAATCAGGCGGGGCAATTTGACGCGTGGCATTTACAATAGCATCTTCGATGTTATCCGTATCCACAGGCTCATCTTCAGGGTTTTCGGGTTCTCCCTCATCCAGCGCAGCGGGAAGGGCCTTATCATAAATGAAATTGTAGACGTCCGCCTTTTCCATTTGATCGTTATAGAATTCGGGGCTGCCGATGGTACTATCGATTTGAGAGACAAACAGCAGTAACGGAAGGGTGATGATAAACGC
>CAZDMY010000351.1:0-2871 GCA_964506405.1 uncultured Dehalococcoidia bacterium
ACCGATACGTTAATTAGCGTGAACAGGCCCTAGCTAAAAAGTATGAAAATCAATTGAAAATCAATGGGATAGATGGATTCCCAAAGGAAATAATTGAGAACTACAAATCGCAATACAACGGCAGTACTATTCGTTTGCATGGTGCAGTCGTTTTTGCAAAATATGGCCTTAATGAAATTTGGTATTTATTAGTTCCCATTGAAGATGAGGAAATAATTGGTAAGACAGAGAAAAACCTTATTCGATTTGCAGAAAAGTGGAATCGAGTGTAAAAAACCAGGAACATTGACCCCCAAAAGATAGTTTTCGCCGCGAACATTGACCCACCAAATAACCGCGAACATTGACCCACCCGGGAAATAAATCCGTTACCATTGCCGCAGAGAAGAATTAAAAGGAGCGGTGATGGCATACAAGGAGGTATCCCGAGTGGAAGTGACAGAAGTTATCCGACAATGGCAGAGTGGGCGAGGAATCCGTGAGATAAACCGCTCGACCGGCATATCCCGCAACACGGTACGCAAGTACATCCTGAACGCCCAGAGTTGTGGCCTGGAGCGTGACGGACCTCCGCCTACAGATATGCAACTGGTTGCCCTGCTAAAGGTGAACCGAGCCGGACCGCACAAGGTGGTGATACCCACTGAGAAGGTATTGGAACCCTGGGCCGAGCAGATCGAGCGGTGGATCAAGCAGGATAAGCTAAAGCTCACCCGAATTCAGGATCTGCTGGCCAAAAATCAATGCCTGGTGGCCTACACCTGTCTGCGTCGCTACGTTAGTCGGCGAGGCTGGGCTGGCAGGAGATCCGGCAACACCGTGCGCATGGCGGATACCGAGCCGGGACAGATGGCCGAGGTGGATTTCGGGCGATTGGGAATGATGCACGACCCGTCAACCGGCCGAAAGCGTGTGGTCTGGGGGATGCTGATCGTGCTCAACCATTCCCGTCACAGCTTCCTTTGGCCGTTGTTCAGCCAGCAACTGGGAGAGGTCATTGAAGGACTGGAGGCCACCTGGGCTTTCTTTGGTGGAATCCCCCGGCAACTGGTTCTGGATAATTTCCCGGCTGCGGTGATAGGCCCCGACCCGCTCAACCCCCGGCTGAACCGCGGCTTCCTGGAGTATGCCCAGCACAGGGGCTTCATCCCCGATCCGGCAAGACCCAGCCATCCCAAGGATAAACCCAAAGTAGAAAACGGGATTTCCTATGTCAAAGAGAGGTTCTTCAAAGGAGGCCAATTCCATGGTATGCCGGACATGCGGCATCAGGCCAGGCAATGGTGCCTGGAGACCGCAGGCCAACGCGTTCATGGCACCACCCGGTGTCTCCCCCTGGTGGTCTTCCGGGAAGAGGAACAAGTGGCACTGTTGCCTTATGACGGCGAGCCCTATGATGTCCCCGACTGGCATAAGGCTACGGTGCATCGTGACTATCATATCTCTTACCGCTATGCCCTCTACTCGGTCCCCTGCAACATCTGTCCTCCCGGAACGAAGCTGGAGGTGAGGGGTGACCGGAAGCTGGTCAGGCTCTATCGTCAAGGCCAACTGGTGAAGACCCATCCCCGCCAGTCCGTCGGAGGGCGCTCCACCGATCCCGAAGATTATCCGAAGGAACTGAGTCCATACACCTTGCGCTCCCCCCAATACCTGCGCCGCAAGAGTGCCGAACTGGGTGAATATGTAGGGGCCTTCGCCGATAAGCTCCTCGGCGGCACTACTCCCTGGTCCAAGATGCGGCAGGGCTATAAACTCCTGCGCCTGGGAGAAAAATACACTGCCTCAAGACTGGATAAGGCCTGTCAAAAAGCCCTGGCAGTGGACCTGATCGATGTGCGTCGGGTGGAACATATCCTGGTACAGGCGCTGGAACAGGAAGCCCTGCCCGAACTGATGTCCCGGACACCACCCCCGGCCCGTTTTGCCCGCCCCGGCAATGTATTTGCCATCAGTGGCAAGAATGGGAGCCAGCTTCCCGAAACTATCAAGGAGGACCGTTCTTAATGACTGCTATTGATGAACTCAAGCCACTGCTCAAACGCCTGCGTTTGGGCTATCTACTTAACACACTGCCGGAAAGGCTGGCCCTGGCCCGGCGAGATCAACTGGATTATGCCGCCTTCCTTCAGATTATCCTGGCCGACGAGATTACCAGGAGGGACAACCGCAACCTGGAAATGCGCCTCCAATCAGCCGGATTCGAGGACATCTGCCGCCTGGAGGATTTCGACTGGAATGCCTCTATTCGGGTGGATCGGCGACTCCTGGATACTGTCTTTTCAATGGACTTCATTATACGCCACGAGCATGTACTCCTTGTCGGCCCGGTCGGTGTCGGCAAGTCCTTTCTGGCTCAAGCCCTGGGCTTTGCCGCAGTACGTGCCGGACACAGCGTTCGTTTCATCCGCGCCGATGCCCTCTTCAGGACACTGGCTCAATCCAGGGTCGATCACACGACGGAGAAGGCTTTTCGTTCCTTCCTCGGTCCGGATTTGCTCGTCATGGATGATTTTGGTTTGCAGAGGTTGACCCCCCAGCAATCCACTGATTTATATGAGCTGATTATCTCAAGGCATCGGCGTGCCAGTTTTGTTATCACCAGCAACCGGGCGGTCGAGGAATGGCTGGGCCTCTTTGACGATCCTGTCCTGGGCAACAGCGCATTGGATCGGCTGGCCAATGCCAGTTACCAGATAGTTATCGAGGGAACCAGCTACCGGGAAAAGTTGTCGCCGCATAGGCGAGAGGAGGTGTTGACTCCCTGATCCCTTATTGGTAATAATCTAATCACCCGGGTGGGTCAATGTTCATGGCTATTGATGGGTCAAAGATGGTGGTTTTTGACAATCGAGAAAGAAATTTTGAATC
>CAZDMY010000352.1:0-2869 GCA_964506405.1 uncultured Dehalococcoidia bacterium
GTAGTACATGCGCTGTTCCCAAACGAGTGATAGTATATCAAATTCGCAAACATGGAACAATCTGGTAGACGTGCTACTTGAAGTTCCCCACTCTCACCCCCCCGGGGCATGACAGTTCGGCATCAAGGCAGAATGCCCGGACCGATACCCCGTTTCCCGGGCAAATCTCTTTTAGCAGAAACAGATAATGCTGCTAATCCTGTTCTCCCCGGAACGTTTGCTGCCTTCGGTTGCCCCGCTGGATCACATGATGGGAAATCCCTGGAACAACGGCTGCTGCTATCCCTGCCTTCTTATAAATTGTACGTTGATAGTCCTTAACGATCTATAATTAAGTTGGGTGTCCGCCTATCTCATTAGGCATATTCGATAGATACGATCCATATCCAGGCTCCGGCGCACCAGGGATGCAAGTTTATCGTATTGTTCGTCTTTGGAAGGTAACAGCCCGCCAGAAGATGCCTGATACCCCGGTTTGATGTTCCCCAGCAAAGTACGGCGAAAGCTGTCGTTGTCGAACAAACCGTGCATGTAGCTCCCGAAGACGGTTCCTTCAGCATTGATCGCACCATCCAGATGATCTATCCTTTCCCCCGACCTCTGCATGATTCTGAAAGCAGAGCCGGCCCGGCCCAGATGCGTCTGCCCCATATGAATCTCGTATCCGGTGAGGATTTGACCATTCAGCCCCTCAAGAATTCCTGTGCCCGCAGCCACTTCCGCCCGGACCTGATGCGTGGTCTTGTCACCTTCAAAAACCGTGTGAATATCCAGCAGCCCAATCCCCTCGACATATTCATGATCCGATTCCACTCCCTGCGGATCATCAATCGTTTTACCAAGCATCTGAAATCCGCCACAGATGCCGATCACGCGAGTCCCCTGCTCCGCTTTCTCCCGAATCGTCCGGGCAAGACCGGTATCAATTATATGCAGCAAATCGGAAACGGTGCTCTTGCTTCCCGGAATAATAATCAAGTCCGGGTTTCCCAACTGCAACGGGGAGGTGATGTAGCGCACCCGAACCCCCGGTTCCTGTTGTAAGGGCTCGAAATCGGTAGAGTTGGAAATACGTGGCAAATAGATGACGGCGATATCGATCACGCCTTCACCATCGAAATTATCGGTCCGGTGAATGGAATCCTCTTCATTAATAAGGATATCGTGGTAGTAAGGCACCACTCCCAGGACCGGAATGCCGGTGCGTTCCTCCAGCATTCCGAGCCCGGGTCTCAGAATCTCGAGGTCTCCCCGGAACTTGTTGATGATAAATCCCTTTACTAATTCCCGCTCATCTTCTTCAAGCAACACCTGGGTGCCCACCAACTGGGCAAAGACGCCGCCTTTGTCGATATCCCCCACCAGAAGGACGGAGGCATTTGCGAGCTTCGCGATTGCCATGTTCACGATCTCGAACCGGCGCAGGTTGATCTCGGCCGGGCTCCCCGCCCCCTCAATGACGACTGCGTCATATTGAGAGCGCAGGCGATTCAACGATTGTTCGATAATCGGGAATAGTTCCGGCGTGTATTTATAGTAATCGTAAGCGCTGACGGTTTTCCAGGGCTTCCCCATCACGACTACCTGCGATTTGGCATCCGCCTCGGGTTTGAGCAAAACCGGGTTCATATCCACATGGGGTTCAAGTCCGGCCGCTTCCGCCTGAACCACCTGGGCCCTGCCCATTTCGTGGCCTTCCCTAGTGACGAACGAATTAAGGGCCATGTTCTGCGATTTGAACGGAACTACCCGGAAGCCATCCTGTTTCATGATCCGGCACAAAGCGGCAACTAAGATGCTCTTTCCTACGGAAGAGCCCGTGCCCTGGATCATCAATGTACTTGCCGCCATTTATCCCTTCACCTTGACCGGTATTCCTGCCACGAGAAGGTTTACTTCGTCGGCAAACTCGGCCACCGACTGATTCACGCGCCCCAGCACATCCCGGTAGATACGCCCGAGATCGTTATCGGGAACCAGCCCGAGCCCGACTTCATTGGAGACGATAATAAAGGTGGCATCGCGTAGTTTCATTAGTTCCCGAAGCGCCTCTATCTCGCTAAGCACCTGTTTTTCGGCGGTTGCTTCATTGATTTGCACCGTATCATCCAATCCCCTGGTCTGTCCCAGGATGATGTTGGATGTCAGCAGGGTGAGGCAATCGATAAGAACCACGTCATGCTGCCCGAAATGACGATCGATTTCCCCAGCCAGGTTGATCGGGGCTTCCAGCGTTTGCCAAAGGGGCGGGCGTTCCTCCCGGTGCCGGCTGATGCGCACTTGCATATCCGGATTCAATGGTTCGGCGGTGGCGACGAAAAGAACACGTTCGCTCAGCCGAGCAGCCAGTTCCTGTGCGAACCGGCTCTTCCCGCTGCGAGCGCCACCGATTATGAAGATGCACCTTTTCGACAACATTACTAACCTTCGCGTAACTTCATTCCTAATCTTAGCGGAAAAACCCGCATTTGGAAAACCTCCGCGATTTCCCTTGAAAGAATTTGGTGTACGAATCATCTGTCATTCAAAGGAACCGCCTTTTTTCGGATTCCTTATTTTTTGATATTGACTATTGGGGAATAAAGGACTAGAATATAGAATAAAGTTTGATTGTTTTTAGTAAATTACGCTTGTATTTGTGATGGGCCATTGCATGAACAACTGAATATTGAAATCAGGGGGTGTTCGAACGCAAGTTCGAGCTTAATTCGGAAAGCAAGTCCGGTGTGAATCCGGCGCGGCCCCGCCACTGTGATCGGGAAAACCCGTAAGCCAGAACGCCAGCCCCCGTTTCGTCCAACCACCTCCGAGGGCGAGGAGGGACATTGGCTGATTACTTCAAAGCCTCTTCCCTGGCGGGTGGAGGCTT
>CAZDMY010000353.1:0-2855 GCA_964506405.1 uncultured Dehalococcoidia bacterium
TACGCTTTCTGGACCCGCCACTGCACGAATTCCTGCCACATGATGAAACAGGACAAAAAGAACTGGCTAAAGCAATGGGAATCAGCCTGAAGAAAGTAAAGGAAAAGGTTAATTCCCTGTTTGAGTTCAACCCCATGCTGGGACATCGCGGCTGCCGTTTGGGAATCGCCTACCCTGAAATCACCCGAATGCAGGCCCGTGCAATAATAGAGGCTGCATACGAAGTACCGGGGGCTCGAGCGGAGATTATGATACCGCTGGTCGGTCATGTGAAGGAACTGGCGCATCAAAAGCAGATCATCCTCGATGTTTTCGAGAAAATCAAGCTGGAAAAACCCGAACAAACCGTGCCTCAAATCAGTATCGGTACGATGCTGGAGGTTCCCCGCGGGGCAGTTACCGCCGATGAGATTGCCACTGAAGCAGAATTCTTCAGCTTTGGCACGAACGATCTAACCCAGATGGGCTGCGGTTTCAGCAGAGACGATACCGGCAAGTTCATGAAATTATACGTTGAACTGGGCATTTATGATCGCGATCCGTTTCGGTCTCTGGATCAGGCCGGCGTCGGAGAATTGATTCGTATCGCAGTTGAAAAAGGGCGCAAGAGCCGTCCCAACCTTAAACTGGGGATTTGCGGAGAACATGGAGGAGATCCGAGATCGATAGAGTTCTTCCATCGGGTCGGCCTGGATTACGTCAGTTGTTCTCCATTCAGGGTACCGGTTGCCAGACTGGCGGCAGCCCAGGCGTCATTATCGGATGAATAATGGCACCAGATTCTAATCAAACGATATAATATCAGTATGCCTGATGATGTTCGCCGCCGGCTCGAAGCGCGTGAGGAAAACCTCTCCGGGTTTGCTGCCAGAAGCAGCCTTGCCCGGCGGGACAGGCCCGAAGAGCCCTCGCCGGTGCGAACGGAGTTCCAGCGCGACCGGGACCGGATTATCCATTGCAAAGCGTTCCGCAGGTTGAAACACAAAACCCAGGTGTTTATCGCTCCGCCGGGCGATCATTACGTTACCCGGCTGACCCATACCCTGGAGGTATCGCAAATTTCCCGGACGATAAGCCGGGCGCTTAATCTGAATGAAGATCTGGCGGAGGCCATCTCCCTGGGTCACGACCTGGGACATACCCCTTTCGGCCATGTCGGCGAGGATGTTCTAAACGAGGTCTACCCCGGCGGATTTCGTCATAACGAACAAAGCCTGAGAGTGGTTGAGGTTCTGGAAAATGGTGGAAAAGGGTTAAACTTGACGCGGGAAGTCAGGGAGGGTATACTAAATCACTCCAAGTCACGTGACGGGATTCTGGGAGAGAACTGGTATACCCCGGATACACTGGAGGGCCAGATCTGCAAGATCTCCGATACAATTGCTTACATTAATCACGACATCGGCGATGCCATCCGGGCAGGCCTTATTACGGAAAACGACCTTCCCCGCAAAACGACGGCCTTACTCGGCCGAACCCATTCGGACCGGATCAATACACTGGTGATTGACGTAATCGACCAGTCATGGACAGCAAGTGGATTCGAAAAAGGTCAGGCAAGTCCTGTTATTTCACTCAGTGAGGACATTCTGGAAGCAATGAACGAACTTCGCGATTTTTTGTTCGAACGGGTTTATGAGACCGTCTCGACGAAAACCGAGTCCCTGAGGGCACAGGAGATCATTCGCACCCTCTATCAGCGATTTACCGAAAACCCGGATCAATTCCCGAACGGCTTTTTTGTTGACGGCACAGACATCCGGCGCGCGGCAACCGATTACATTGCCGGGATGACCGATCTCTTTGCCCTTCGTATGGCGGAGGGAAGCTGAAAGTGAATACTGCCGAGGATGTCAAGCAGCGACTCGATATAGTGAGCATTATTTCCGAATACGTAGAGCTCAACAAAGCAGGGCGTAATTTCCGCGGATTGTGTCCGTTCCATACCGAAAAAACGCCTTCTTTCTTCGTATTTCCCGACAGGCAAAGCTGGCGATGCTTTGGCTGTAATGAAGGCGGAGATTTGATCTCGTTTGTGATGAAGAAGGAGGGAATGGATTTCGCATCTGCGCTGAAAAATTTAGCGCCGCAGGCAGGTGTGATAATTCCTGAAAAAAAACAGTCGGCGGCTGAGGATGAACGAACCTCCCGTTTGTATGGCATCAATGAAGCGGCGGCTGACTATTATCATCAGCTTCTGCTCTCATCACCGGCAGCAGAGGCAGCCAGAAAGTATGTAGAAGGGCGCTACCTTAAACCCGAGACTGTCAGCTCATTTCGGTTGGGCTTCAGCCTCGATTCCTGGGATGGCCTGAAAAAACACCTGCTTGCCAGGGGCTTTCGCGAGAAGGAACTCGTACTGGCGGGTTTAGCCGTCGAAAAAGGTGAGAGAATCTATGATCGATTTCGGGGAAGGCTTATGTTTCCGATTTTCGATCCCAAAGGCCGGGTTATCGGGTTCGGGGCTCGTGCGCTCGACGACTCCATGCCCAAATACTTGAATTCTTCAGAGAGCCCGGTTTTCTCCAAGAATTCAGTGCTTTATGGGATCGACCGGGCTAGAAACGCGATCAGGGAGCAGAACAAGGCAGTCATCGTAGAAGGATACATGGATGTCCTGACAGCTCATCAACATGGGTTTGTCAACGTGATCGCCTCGATGGGAACCTCACTGACAGAGAATCAGATCGCGATCCTGAAGGGAATGGCTCAGCATATCTGCCTGGCCCTCGATGCCGATACGGCAGGGAGTGCCGCCACACTTCGCGGGATCGAAATCTGCCGGAATGCATTAGCGGAGAAGGTGAAAGGGCCCAAACAATGGGGAGGGGCGTCTGACACACCGGCCACCGAGA
>CAZDMY010000354.1:0-2854 GCA_964506405.1 uncultured Dehalococcoidia bacterium
GCAATCCCTGATCGATGCGCTTTTGAAAGTTCAGCCTGAACTGGTTTGCGAAGGTTCGGTGGGGCGTCGAACTTCCACGATCGAGATTACTAACTCTGCCGGTAGTACTGTAAGCTACCGGAAAAGCGTCTCCAGTCTTATGATGGAAGGCGTGCTGGTTCGCGGGACGGATATGCTCTTTGTCGGGGATATGGAAAGCTCATGCCATCCGGTTACCTCGATCGATGGTATCGCCAGATCAGTTATTCAACAACTGGAACGGGCCAGTGAAACGGTCACAGCACCGTCCGGTACATTACCGGTGATTTTCACTCCGCACGGCGTTGCCAGTGCTCTGCTCTCTCCCCTGGCTATAGCCTTCAACGGCAAAACTGTGCTCAGAGGGGCTTCCCCGATGGGTCATCGAAAAGGGGAAGATGTATTTTGCGCAGATTTCTCACTATATGATGATGCCACCATCGATTTCTGTCCGGCCGCGGCTATTTGTGATGACGAGGGAATTCCCGGCCGGCGGACTCCGCTGATAGAAAAAGGAGTGGTCAAGAATTTTATATACGATCTGCAGACCGCTGGTGAGGCAGGAACGGAGAGCACCGGTAATGGCAGCCGTTCGGTGGCCAGCTTGCCTGCGCCCGGCACCAACGCCCTCGTCATTGAAGCAGGGAATACCGGTTTTGAAGACATGCTGAAAAATATCAATGAGGGATTGGTGGTGGAGCAATTGATGGGTGCTACTCAGGGGAATATTCTGGGTGGAGACTTCAGCGGCAATGTGCTGCTGGGTTACAAGGTAGAAAACGGGCGGATCGTCGGACGCGTGAAAAACACGATGGTATCAGGTAATGTATACAAGTTGCTGGCAGAAGGGATCACCATAGGCAGTGACACACGCTGGCTGGGCGGATCGCTGCAAACACCTTCAATCCTCTGCCCTTCTGTTGCGGTCGCGTCTACGGCATGAACCATTGTTAGCCGGCAAACCAGCTAACTATCAGCCAGCTTCTCCAATCCCAGCGCGACAGCCCCCATGATCCCGGAGTTGTCTCCCAGTTCCGCTTGCACCACCCTCGCTCGCCCTTTGAAATCCGGCATGATTCTTTCCTCAATAGCAGCACGAATCGGATTTAATATCAAATCACCGGCATTTGACACCCCACCCCCAATGATCACCACTTCGGGGTCGAAGATATGAATCAGTGAAGTGATTGCGATACCCAGATATTCGCCCGCCCGGGACAGCACCTCGCTGGCCAGTGAATCACCGGAACGGGCCGCTTCTACCACCAGGGCAGCCGTCAGCATTGATGGGTCGCTTTTGTATATTAGCTGCAGGCTGCTGGGCTTTCCTGAACGAATACCTTCGGCTGCAATCCGGGCTATAGCCGTACCGGAAGCGAGAGGCTCCAGATGTCCCTTGCCACCGCAATTGCAGACCGGCCCGTTACATTCGACCACCATGTGCCCTATTTCAGCGATGGAAACTTCGGCTGCCTCCAAAATTCCGTTTTCAAGAACGATGCCGCCACCGATCCCGGTGCTGACAGTAATATAGATCAGGCGGCCACATCCCCGCCCCGCCCCGAATTTCTGTTCACCGAGTGCAGCCAGATCGGCATCATTCTTGACCCATACAGGCAGATGCAAAGATTCCTCAATAACTTTTTTCAATTGTACGTTTCGCCAAGCCGGCAAGCTGGGGGGCGTTAGTAATATGCCCGTTTGCGGATTCAGCGGGCCGGCAGCCGAAACAAAAACCCCTTTCAACCGATCGAAATGGATGCAGTCGCTCGTTTTTCTGATCGTATCTACAAGTCGCTTTAGACCAATCTCGGGGCTCTGGTGTCCGTTGGTCGGTTCTGAATTTCGAGCAACGATGGTTCCACTGGAATCGGCCAGGGCTACCCGATAGCTGGTGCCACCGATATCCACGGCAATCACATACAAATCATCCATTGAAAATCGCCGATAAACTTTGAGCTTAGCATAGCATATCCCCATGTAGAAGCGAAGTACTCATAAGCCGAAAAAACGGGAAAAATCTATTGACAAAGACAAGGACTTCTGCTAAATAATATATTGGATTAGCACTCTAAAGGTTTGAGTGCTAAAACAGCTATGACAACTATTGTTTCTTAATACAAACTGAAATCGGCTGGCAAATCTTTGCAGCTACAAGATGTTAGGAGTAAGTCAGATATGGCGGAATTCTATTTCAGGCAGTGTCCGAAATGCAATGGTGATGTTTTTGTGGACCACGATCCACTGGAAGGATGGGCCGAAAAGTGCATTCAGTGCGGTTTTCGAAAATATCTAAACGAGCTTGACGGAACAAACTCAGGGTTGTCGGTTGACCCGGGGGAAGGGTACGCAGATTCAACCGTGAACTGATGTAACTGAAACCGCTTTGAGGGAAAGCGCTCGGTTATCAGCAATTTCAAATAAGGAGGTGCATAACAGATGGCTATCGTAAGGTGGGATCCGTTCCGCGAGATGGTGACACTCAGGGATACATTCGACCGGTTGTGGGATGACAGCATGGTACGTCAATACCTGTCGAGGCCTTTGATGGATGGGGGATACATGCCGATTGATGTCTATCAGACAGATGATGACGTGGTGTTGAAAGCAACGATGCCCGGTGTCAAGCCGGAAGAGGTCGATATTTCCATCACCGGCGATACGGTAACAATCAAAGGCGAGCAAAAGGCGGAAGAAGAAACCAAAGAGGAAAACTACTTCTATCGGGAGCGCCGGTACGGGACCTTCAGCCGCTCCATCCAGATACCTGTACAGGTGCAGGGAGAAAAGGCAGAGGCCTCATTTGAAAACGGCGTGCTTACGCTTAAGCTCCCGA
>CAZDMY010000355.1:0-2852 GCA_964506405.1 uncultured Dehalococcoidia bacterium
GTCCGAAATGAATACCAACGACGGCCGGTGCCTGACCGTCATCCGTCCGTTACTCCAAACATCTCGTCAAGAGACCCAGGAATATTGCAATCAGGCGGGCCTGAACCCTTGTCTGGATGCTTCCAATCAATCCCTGGAACACTTAAGAAACCGCATTCGAGTTGAGATCATGCCGCGGCTGAGCGAATATAACCCCAGTTTTGTCCGGAGTCTGGCACGAATGGCTTGCCTTATCTCGGATGATATGGATTTTCTTGAAGGGGAGACCGACCGTGTTTATAATCGTGTAGTCACTGAGATGCTCGACGGTGTGGTGCTGGATAACAACTTATTTGCAGCGTTGCATCCCGCCATGAAAAGATGTTTGCTGCGGCGGGTATTTGCCCGTCTGCTGGGCAGCCTGCGCGATATTGAAATGGTACATATCGATGATATTATAGAGACAACGACAAAACCTGCCGGGAAAACGCTTTCACTGCCTGGTGGGCTGACTTTTTACGGGGATTATGGTAAGAGCTATATCACAAAAGGCGAGAATCCCCTTTCGTTATTGCCGCCCTTACTGGAGACGGTATCATTACAAATACCGGGAGAAACCCGGATATCCGGATGGACAGTGAACGCCGAAGTGTGGCCTGGCCGGCCGGAGATGGTTGAAGCGGGTGATTTGATCGCCTTTTTCGATTTGGATCTGACCGGTGGAGAACTGATTGTTCGTACCCGGCGAGAGGGTGATCGCTTCCAGCCGTTGGGAATGAGGAATTCCAGAAAACTCCAGGATGTAATGACGGATGACAAGGTCTCGCGGGCGTGGCGAGACAGCATCCCCCTCGTTTGCTCCGGTGATCGAGTCATCTGGGTAGTGGGGTGGCGGACTGACCACCTTACCCGAGTTACCGATCTAACGCAGCGAACGCTCCGGCTGGAGTTTTGTTTGGGCGATGGTGTTGAAGTCTGCTGAATGGGTGCGAGGATGGAATACAGCGAGGTAATAGAACAATTGGAATCGATGGCCAGCAGCCAGAAAGCTGATGGTATGGCCAGATACGGTATAGTTGATAAGCAAGTGTATGGAATCTCCATACCGGATTTACGTTTCCTGGCAAAGGGTATCGGACGAAACCACGGGCTGGCTGAGCACCTTTGGTGTAACGGAAGCCGGGAAGCAAGAATACTGGCCAGTATGATTGACGATCCTGAATTGGTCAGCGAAGACCAGATGGAGAGTTGGGGCGGAGAATTCGATTATTGGGAAGTATGTGATCAGGTTTGTGCCAATCTGTTCCAGAAAACACCACTGGTATGGCAAAAGGCTTTAGAGTGGAGCCAGCGGCAGGATGCCTCTTATAAAAGGGCCGGATTCGTCCTGATGGCCCGTCTAGCCGTTGCCGATAAAAAGGCTCCTGATGAGAACTTTGGGCCGTTTCTGATTATCATCAAGGATCAAGCGGGCGATGAACGCAATCTGGTGAAGAAGGCAATCAATTGGGCATTGCGCCAGATAGGCAAGCGAAACGCAGAATTGAATCTGGAAGCAATTAGAGTAGCCCGGGAAATCAAAGAAATGGATTCACGTTCAGCCAAATGGATTGCCTCAGATGCCCTACGTGAACTCCAGAGTGAGGCCGTCCAGCGGCGGCTGGGGAAATGATTACCGGCCGTGTCAGGTACTTGTTATGCGAAACGGGGGATTGGAGGGTTGAAATGGATTTAGCAGCAACTTTTTTTGAAAGATTTTCAGTAATCCGAAGGCGGGGTCTTTCATTTGGATTCGAGTGTCTGTTCAGTGCCGAGGGAGGGATGCGATGATAGAATCAAGTTATTCTCAAAAAGACCGGCTTGATGCAGCTAAAGCCTCTCCCGAAGCTGTGGCCAACCATGATAAAGAAAAATGGCTGTCCCTCTTTGCCAGGCAAGCCGTCGTGGAAGATCCGGTGGGATCTGCCCCCCATTGGCGCGGAAACGGGCGGGGCAATGTCAGCCTTGATAGATTCTACGAGACATTTATCGCGCCTAATACCATCAGCTTCGACTCCCATATGGACATCGTAACCAATGACATGGTGGTAAGAGATGTGACCATCGAAATTTCATCTTCATCAGGGGCAGCCGCGCATGTAAATGCCTATGTCTTCTATGAATTGACAGAAGAAGATTACCATATTAAGATTACTCGCCTGGCTGCGTATTGGGAACTAATGCCTATGGTAAAACAGGTTATCGGAAGCGGGTTATCAGGTTTACAGATGATGATATCCCTTGGTTTCAGGATGCTCAGAATTCAAGGGCTTAGCGGTGTTCTGGGTTATATGAAAGGCTTTCGAGGCGTCGGACGCAGGGGGAAAAGGGCTGTGGAGGAGTTCGTCAATGCTGTAAATGCCTGTGCTTGTGATATGCTAACGGATACTCTGGAGCCGGATGCAAAAATCGAATTCCCGACCAGAGGAAGCGTATTTACTCCGTCTACTCTGAGTAGTGCATTTGAAGCACCGTTGACGGTGAGTTCACTCATATCTGCCGGGCTGGCTACGTCCTGCCATTTCGAGATAGGATCGGACGGCGTCCTGGCAGACGGTGTTGCTTTGTTTGAATTCAATACAAAAAGCAGGCGGATTGAAAGGGCTCGTTTTTTTATTCATCCATCGAAAGGAGCAAAATCAGTATGAAGATTGAAGGTGCAACTGCTATAGTTACCGGTGGGGCGAGTGGTCTAGGCGCTGCCACCGTGCGGCGTCTGCATGCCCTGGGGGCAAATCTGGTCGTTGCCGATATGAACCAGCAGAATGGAGAGGCCATTTGTTCGGAACTCGGCTCTCGAACTGTATTCAGTATGATGGATATCACCAGCACCG
>CAZDMY010000356.1:0-2843 GCA_964506405.1 uncultured Dehalococcoidia bacterium
ACGCTGCCGATACCGTAGCCAGGTTACGGGAAAGAGGCTACGAGGTTGAGATCAGCACTGTCTGATCTCAACCTCTACTTTACTCATTTGAGTTCGTGTGTTCTCGAGACCCACAAGTCGTTGATGACCTCCATCACGCCAGCCGTATACCGGGCAATGACCTCCACTTCCTGCAGCACTGTCCAGTTCGGGACGGTACCGGAAAGCATTACCACTCCGTTTTCCACCATGACATCCACGTGGTTGATATCCAGATCAATCCTGCGCCTTAATGCCGAGACGACATCTTCGGCGATCCGTTCGTCGGAGCGACTGGGCGTCAGCACCACTGAAAGGGCATTATCGACTGCGCGTACCCCAAACAGATCTTCGACCAGTTCCTCGGCCCGCAACTTTTTCCAGTAGGAATCGACGTGGCCGTTAAGCGTCACATACCCGGCTATTACCGACACAGAGATATTGTTCGCATCGATATCCGCATTCCAGCGAAGTATTGTCTCCGCGCGGGTTTTAATCTCTTCATCGGAAGAGGGTGGTAGAACGGGCACCGGTTCCACCTTCAACTGATTGTCTACCAGTACGACACCGGGAATTTTAATGGCGTCGTTTTCAGCCGCTCTCAGCGCACTGAAAGTAGGAACGCTCCCTTCCAGTTTGACCTGCCCATCCGATACCTCCACTTTCACCTCGGATGCATCCACCCGCTCATCCCAGTACAACTGGTCTATGACATCCTTTTTTACTTGTTCCTTCGTAATTACCATTTCACTCCCTCCTTATTCGTTTTTTGCCAAATACGAAATCTTTGTCATTCGACTTCAAGGTTGTTATTCACCCTTACAGCGCCCCCTTGATAGGCATTTCGGGCGGCAGCGAAATATTCCAGCCAGGTGTCCACCGTACCGGTCAGGGTGGCTCTCCCGTTTTCAACCATTACATCAATTTCGTACAAATCAGCCACCGGATCCCATAAAAGCTGGTCTTTGATATTCTCCTCGATTTCAGCATCGTCCCAGACCGGCTCGGTCGGTACGCGGGGCCAGACCGGTACATAGGGATCAACGAACGGATCCCATATATAAGCGGCCGGTGCGTTCTCAACTTCCAACTGATTGTCTACCGAAACGACACCGAAAACCTGATCGGCCACCTCTTCCGCTTCCAGCTTCTGATAGAGGTAATCAACCGTGCCGGTAAGGATGGCTTCGCCGTCATCGACTTCTACCCCGATTTCATACATGTCCGTAACCGGGTTTCTATCCAGCGCGTCGCCAATCTCGTCTGCGATCTCCGCATCGGTTTTGTCGTACAAAGTGACATCGATCTCGTTGATCACCCCGGAAACACCGACCGTGTTGCGGGCAAGCTCTTCGGCCGCCCATTTCGCCTGAAGGCTGGTTACCGTGCCTTCCAGCGTAACCATTCCGTTATCCACAACGGGTTCAACGGCGAAGCTGGAAACCCGGGGATCGTACAGGGCCGCATCTTCGATCGCCTGCTCGATTGCCTCATCGGATTTATCTACGTACTTATTCCCGCGCAGGTTTTCATCTTCCATCCACCACTGGATTTCTAAATCCGAATGATCTACACCCTCCACCCCCGGAACCCAGGCATCGATGTAGGCGGCTCGCTTCTCGCCGGCGCTTCCCACCGTACCGCTGAGTTCCACCCGGCCTTCCTCGACCATGACATTGATCAGGGCATCATTCACCAGAACATCCCATCGCAGCTTCTGCTCGATCTCCTTAGCAATTTCCCAGTCGGGCCGCTCCTGCGTCAGCCAGTCGATGATGATGTTGTCATCGACACGGGTGACCCCCTTTACCCCTTTGGCAACCTTGACACAAAGCTCGGCTTCATACCACGATTCCACCTCTCCGCTTAAGGTCACCACGTTATCGTTCACTGTAACATCGATCTCGAAGTTTTCCGTTGCCGGATTTCTAAACAATGCTGTTTCAACATCCTCCTGAATCTGTGCATCCGATCGCGTCGGCATAGAGATCACGTCGATCCTGTTGCTGACCGAGCGCACCCCTTTGACCATCTCAGCAATACGAGTGGCCCTGTCTTTTGCCAGGATGTTATCCACGTGCCCGGTAAGGTTCACGATGCCTTCATACGTTTCAACATCGATGTTATCGGTATCCACGGCTCCGTCAAACACCAGTTCCCATTCAACAGCGTTGTTGATTTCTTCATCGGTGACCTCCGG
Source organism: uncultured Dehalococcoidia bacterium (assembly GCA_964506405.1). Classification (GTDB taxonomy): domain Bacteria; phylum Chloroflexota; class Dehalococcoidia; order SZUA-161; family SpSt-899; genus JBGLNL01. The sequence goes on from CAZDMY010000356.1 coordinate 2,219, forward strand.
TGTCGGGGATGGTGTATTGGTCGCCGTGGCAGTTGGGGCAGGTGAAGTATCGGGTGTCGGTGTTTCGGTAATCGTCGGGCTCGGTGAGGGCTCAGGTGTTTCTTCATCATCGTCTCCGCAACCAGCGATCATCGAGATAGCCAATAGCAGTAATAACAATCCTATAATAAGGATACTCATTTTGATTACCGGGTTTTTCATAGTTTGACCTCCTTGTCGATTAAATTAACTCGCAATCCTTTTGTTATTTGTGTCTCATTGTTCTATGGACATACCCCCACCTCCTTCAATGTCTTTCTATGTTTACGCTTATCGTTGAAATATGGCCCGCCCCAATTCCGTTACGATGGGGGCAACGGCGCTTACAATGACCAAAATACAGGTTTGCGAAGTAGCGGCATATCCGTATCGATACGTAAAAGCCGTAGGTGAGCCCGCCTAGTTTTGAAGGATATTTCCCGTAATTACGGCTCAGTAAAGAAGTCAAAGAGGATCCAGTAGCAATTGCGCTCGACTGACTACTAACGTGTACTTTCCCGTCAGTCGCGCTGCGGCAGGATCAGGAATCCGGCGGGAGCAAGCGCCGTAGCCAGCATGACAGCGTTGATATCCTCGTGTTCCTGCC
>CAZDMY010000357.1:0-2839 GCA_964506405.1 uncultured Dehalococcoidia bacterium
GGGAACGATAACCAGTGCCAACTTGTCACCCTGCGGCTCACTGGGCACAAAGAAGTAGAAAGGCGCGATATATTCAATAACGCGAACATAGGTCCCCCCACCGGGAATGCGACGCTGGGCGGCCGCCCTGATACCGAAAGGATGCGTTTCCACATCATAAAGGGGCGCCCTATCGAGCTGTGCATTTTTAAGATGGCCTTTCATATATTTTTTATTGGTGTCGGTATGCAGAATTGTCGCGTGAGAGTTATCCAACGCGGGTTCCACGCCTTGGACCCAGTTGCAATAGAGTGGACCGTAATAGTTCACCATGTGCGCTTCGGGGAGATCATTAAACATGAAGTTGGGGAATGCAGGTGGGACATCCCTTTCACCAACATAAACCCAAAGCGCACGACCTACCTCCCGGACCGGATAGCTCCTGTACTTAATGTTGTCACGAAAGCCGGCGCGTTCAGATCGCTCATTCGGAACATCTACGCACTTTCCATCCATGTCGAATTTCCAACCATGGAAAATGCAGCGTAAACAATTGTCTTCGTTGCGCGCGAGCACCATAGAGGCTTTACGATGAGGGCACCGTTCGTCCATCAAGGCGGCCCTGCCATTCTCTCCGCGAAAGGCAACATATTCGTTGCCGAAAAGCTTTACGCGCTTAGGAGCACCACCAGCTTCGAGCTCCTCCGATCGACAAGCTGGAACCCAGTATTCCCTCAGCATTTTTCCCATCGGCGCATCGCCTTCGATTCGGCAAAGCCTCTCATTCTCTGTAGCGGTTACCATGTTCTGTCTCCATTTAACTACACGCCAGTGGGCGTTTTCCCGTAAGCGGCAGGCCCTACGACCTTGAGGGCGGCTCTGAACCTCCCAGTAGCCGCAAATATTGCACATCATTAACAATAAGTCAAATGTTTCCTTTTCGATCAAATAGTTCTTTTATGGGCAAGGCCAGCATCGGCTTACAAGGCAACATTTGTAGGGTTACATCGCACTAAAGAGACTTCGCTACGCCCCCTCACGGATTGCGTGTGGGCTCGATTCTCGGCAGCCTCCCTTTGCCCTGGCCTGCCTTGGCCCATGCGCGAGCCGCTCTTTGAATCGCTCCGGGTTTGTCGGAGGCTCCAAACCTGAGACTCAGCGCAAATGGGTGAACCAGGCCGAGTGGGGCCTTGGCATACACAAGGGCGTGACCCGCCAAGAACTTGAGCGACTCAAGGAACTGGGATGAGAGAACCGCGAGTCCAGGCGCCCTAATGAGACCTTATGAAGAGAACCTCCAGGTCTATGGCGCTCGCAAAGTCCGGCGCTAATTGAATCGGGAGGATATTGAAGCGGCTCGCTGTACCCTTGAGCGGGTGAAGGGGATGACAGTACCTGCCTATTCGCTACACAGAACGGTTGGCGGGAGACGGACTGAGCTCTTCAGTTGGCAGCCCAGGCGATTCTTGCGATAACGCATTGGCAGATGAGTCAGTCATGTCATCCTGACTCAAGCAACTGAGTCTTCGGAAATTCCGGGCCGATTCATACTTTCATTGTTGTTCGCGGAACCGCCTAGTTTACAGATGAATTATCGATTATTCATAAATCAGCTGATACAGTTGGCCATGACAGCTCGATCGCGCTGGTGGAGTGCTAAAAATTTTTAAACTGTAAGTATAGGGAGTTTATGCAGAATGGATAAATCTCAGATTGTCCGCTTTGGCGAGGAGCTTTATCAGAGCCTTCGCCACTTCCGTACTATTACCCCACTAACTGAACGTGCCCCTGATATTACGATTTCCGACGCTTACCATATCAGCTTGAATATGCTAAAACAGCGTCTTGAGCGCGACGGCGAGCAGGTAGTAGGGAAAAAGATCGGCGTGACCAGCAAGCCAGTGCAGGAAATGCTGGGCGTGTTACAACCTGACTTCGGTTTCCTCACCGATGCTATGGCATACGCTGATGGATCCGATATCTCCATCGCTGGTCAACTTATCCAGCCCCGCGCCGAGGGGGAAATCGCCTTCCGACTAAAGAGTGACCTGCGGGGGCCCGGCATTACCGAACAGGATGTGCTCGATGCCACCGAGTCCATCATTCCCTGTTTTGAAATCGTCGACTCGCGAATTCGGGACTGGCAGATCAAGATCCAGGATACCGTCGCAGACAACGCCTCCTGCGGTGTCTATGTCTTAGGATCTAACGCGGTCGATCCACGCGACCTGAATCTTCCGGCGTTGAAAATGAAGATTTACAAGAACGGTGCTTGTCACTCCGAAGGCCTCGGCAGCGCTGTGCAGGGCAATCCATTGACCGCAGTCGCATGGCTGGCGAATACGCTGGGTGAGTTCGGCATACCGTTCAAGGCCGGTGAGGTTATTCTGTCGGGTTCTCTGGCCCCACTGATTCCGGTGGTGGTGGGAGATGAAATGCGACTGGAGCTGGAAGGTGTCGGAGAGTGCAGCTGCCGGTTTGTTTGACCGCTCGTCGCAGGTTGATGCTGTCCAGATTCCATTCAGCAGAATCCTCTCGAGTCTTGCCGGCCAAGTAAATGGAAACTGCGCTAGCAACAGCCGGCTAACCCCGCCACCAACTACGGTGTCGTCCGGCACCGGGGCTATCGGCTAACTCCCTGAATTATCGGTACTAATCCAACGGCAGGGTGCACAAGACTGGATGTCGCCTGAAACAATGGACCAACGTAGGGTCAAGATCGCCTTTCCTTGTGTATCTGGCGTCAAACCGGCCTGTGAGCACGCCTATGTGACTTCCGGCGGACCCAACATCCGGGCGCTGGCCAGCATTTCCGTGAGTCACCTTTACAACCTGCGCTAGCGCGCCGCCGCACCTGGCA
>CAZDMY010000358.1:0-2834 GCA_964506405.1 uncultured Dehalococcoidia bacterium
TGCCAGTACCGATTGATCGAAAAACCTTACGATCGGCTGCATCGATTTTCCCAGGCGGCCGATAGCCCACATACCTGCCGGGACCAGCAGGGGTTCCTCCATAGTACGGTCGACCACGATGCTGGCATACGGCATCATAATCTCCGGGATGAGCGCGATGATCTCGGCTATGATCTGGGGTGCGTTCCAGCCGATCCCGCCGGATTCGTCATTGAGCGACCATAACAGCACCCGAATGTACTCACGAACCGCTTCCTCGTTACCTGCCTGCCATTGCCTGAACCAGTAAACTGCAATAGCCTCCGCTGCCGGATGATATAATTCTTCATCCGGTTCGTAGACATAGCTGCGCAAGGCTTTCCAGTAGCGCTTTTCCTGTGCGCAGAAATTGGCCAGAATTTCATATTCCTTTTCCCGGAGCAGTTCGACCACTTCTTGAGATACTGTTGATGACATGACAGTTCCCATTATACAGCCTGAGTTATTGACTTTTAACTATCACCTGACATAGAATCAACACAACCGTTTCAAAAGATGTAAGGTTAATCGCAGGTAACCCCTGATGAGTAACCCTTTGCTAATCCGCGTTTTGCTGCCCTTGTGGCCTGGTACAGATTCACCTGTGCCTCTCGATGTTCTGCGGAAGAGTAGCTGACAAGGGTTTCTTGTATCGAGCTCAAGCTCAATAATCCGACTGGAGGTTTTATCATGAGCATAAACAGGTTGCAACTGAATAGGTGCATTGTAATGGGAATTGCCGTCCTGCTCCTCCTTTCCATTTGCATCTTAGTGGCTCCCGGTCCCGGGACAGCGGAGGCCGGCGAGGTTTATCCGGAATTGGTCGCCCCCGGCCATACCACGCATTTGGCTGAAGGCCAGGGCTATGTGGTCACAGCCAGGATTCGCAACGATACGGATCAGACACTGGAACATCTGTTTGCCCGTATCTATGCCAAGCAGGCGGAATCGCCGGATAACGATTCCCCGGCGCCTGTCAATAATGAACTATGCCTGGACCCGTCCCCGGTTGCCCCGGGCACCCAGGATGGAGGTCAGGACTGGGATACCGATGGCGATGGCTGGATTGAGAACGGTTCGCCTTCAGTCGGCGGACTGCCGCTGCCGCCCGGCTGGCCGGATGACCGTGGATTAACCTCCGCCGGACCTGATGACGGGATCAATGCCGGCACCAACTGGTCCGACGACGAGGGATCCGGTGATAATGCCTGGCCCTGGATCGAGACGTTTGATGGATGCAGTGGTGATCAATGGATGAAGATCAAAAATTGGGTAGACTCAGGCTCGCTTACCAACGACTGCGGACCGCTTCTGGGAGCGCTCGGGAATGGGGAGTATGCCAACGATTTCTGTTCGTTTAATCACATAAGGTTATCCGGGGATGAGCCTCATGTGAAGCAACTTGATCCACTGCCACCGGGACAATCGCAGACAGTCGCCTGGTGACTACAAAGCATCGGCACTGGAAGTGTCGAAGTTCGGGTCTACTTCTGGGAAGAGGGTGAAGAGGGAGATACCAATTCCAATGGTGTTCTTTATCAGCCGGGTGTCAATTGTGCCGGGCTGACGTGGACCGGCAACGAGGAACTGGACAGCCCGTGCCATGACAGCCTGCCGGATCCGGCCGACCGGGACGATTGGGTGAATAAATATCCGATGGCTTCCGGCGACGGGGACCAAACCAACGAAGATTGGATCTGGTTCACCGAATCCCAGCTAATACTGCAAGGTCCGATTGACTACACTCTCAACATGAGTAAATCCGGAAGCGGGACAGTTACACCGGACGTGGGGACGCATCTTTATACGGATGGGCAGGTCGTTGATTTGAACGCAGAACCTGCTTCAGGATGGGAATTTACCGGCTGGACCGGCAGCGGCATACCGGCCATTGCCAATCCGGGTTCAATGAATACGACGATTACGATGAATGCCGATTATTCGATAACCGCCAATTTCGCCGAAGCTGATGGGGCAATAGCGGAACTGATCGCTCCCGGTGCGACAACGCATTTGAATTCAGGGCAAAATTACGTGGTCACAGCTGAAATTGAGAATAATACCGGAGCGACATTGACCGAGCTTTATGCCCGGATATATGCCAAGCAGGCCGGATCCCCGGATGGGCCTGATCCCAATATGGGCCTTCTGGGCCAGGACGGCGGTTGGGATTTTGATGCCGATGGTGATTCTACTATTGAAAACGATGATGGTACTGCCGGGCCACCGGATGATGGAACCGCAGATGATGAGGGAACCGGGGATAATGCCTGGCCCTGGGTCAATACCGATGATTATGACTATGATAACTGGATTGAGATAAAACCGGCACTCAATTCGGGGAGCCTTGTCAACGACTGTGGTCCGCTTCTGGGTGCTATGGGAAACGGTGAATATTCCAATGATTTCTGCTCATTCAATCATATACTTCTGGAGGGTGATGAGCCACACATCAAACAGTTGGATCCGCTCCCGGACGGTCAGCAGCAGACGGTGGGATGGAGTATTCAATGCATTGGTGATGGTGACGTGGATATCCGGGTGTATTTCTGGGATGAAGCTCACGAGGGGTTAATTAGCGGGGCTGTCCGGGAACTGGATAGCGCCTGTCATGATAACCTCCCTGATCCTGCCGATCGGGATGACAATAACAACAATGGCTCGGATTACATCTGGCAAACCGAATCGGTAATGATTACGCAGGGTGCCGAGCAATACACGCTTGAGGTCAGTCAATCCGGAAACGGGACAGTTACACCGAACGTGGGGACGCATCTTTATACGGATGGGCAGGTCGTTGATTTGAACGCAGAACC
>CAZDMY010000359.1:0-2796 GCA_964506405.1 uncultured Dehalococcoidia bacterium
TATGTCAGTTAACTTACGCATTGTACGAATATTCTTTCTATTCGCGGCCCTGGTTCTGGCGGTCTCTTCATTAGCCTTGTCTTGCACCAAATCGGATGACTCCGATACGGCCAGTCCGACACCTTACGACTATACCCATACCACCGAATTGCAGCAGGCGGAATTCTACGAAAACCCCCGTATTGAAACTGCGGAAAGGTCCGCTGTGATCAGCCTCGATCAACTCGGATATCCGGAGCTAGTCATTACCAGCGGGGACGAGGCTGAAAATCCTTCCGTGCAGTATAGACTGCCTGCCGATGCAACCCAGGGACCGGATACCTGGTATGTCGTCCATCTGCATTGCCTGATCGAATTCGACGAGTCAACCGGAGGTGGCTTCGGCTCGGTGAAAATATCCACCAACGATTTCGGTGGAGCATCGGTGCATTTCGATACCCAAACCATCAACGATTCTCCTATGATCAGTTTCGGCGGCATGCAATGCCCATCAACCCGGATCGAAGTTCACTACTATAAATATGCCACCCTTATGGGGATCAAACCGGGCACCAACACCATGACATTCGGCTTTAGCGCAAAGAACAAGGCGAAGATCAACCGTGTAACCTACTACGGTGATACGGGCATCGAGTCCACCACTGTGCCCCCATCAGACCTCGCCTATCGAGAGGTGGTTTCGCAGGAAGATAGACTGAGGGCCGAAGCGATCGCGCTGGGGGCTGCCGAAGTCCGGGAGATCGTGGACGGGGTTGACTACGCCGTTCGAACCACCTGGGAGGATACCGGACTGGCGGTGGTCGCTGAACAATTCGTCGAAGCGGAGGATGCTGATGAACGGGAGGTGGAGGTCCGGTTGATGTTTGAAGAAACACAGATGGTCGAAGACGTTGAGGCCGCCGCGCTATCGGTATACGTTAATCTTGAAGACGAACAGGTCACCGGTGTGTTTCCGCTTTCCTCTATTGGCATGCCCGAACTGACCCAAAGCCGGAAGGAAGCGGCTATGTCCATCGCTCTCAATGACCCCCATGTGGCGGCAATGCTGGAGGGCAGCGATTATACGCTTCGGCAGGCGAGTATCTGCCGGGGTGGTCCGGTGGGCCGGATCGGTGCTTTACTGATCTTCGACTTCCACCCCTATCTGGAATACGATGGTGATTTCCCCTTCTTCCCGGGAGAGGATGTCCGGCATCTGGAAGGCCGGATACACGATATCAATGTATCCATTAACTTCCAGGAAGAGAAGGTGGTGCAAATATATCCAACCACCATTCCCCAAGTGAGGAGCGATGACGCGACATAGGAAAAGCATTGTTCTGGCGACCATTATCCTGGCGGTTATACCGATCATTCTTTTCAGTTGCGGTGATTCCAATCCAGAACCGGAAACCAACGACCGGGTTCTGATTGAAACGCTTGCCCAGGTACCGCTTTCTTACGAAGATGTAACCATGTGGCATCTCGGCGCAATGAGAGACGATCCCGACTTGAACGAAATATATAAGAAATGGCAAGACTGGAGCCATCGGGGATATCTGGAGGAATCGTATGGGGTAAAGATAGACGATATCGAATACCTGGCCGATGCCGGCTTGCTCTGCATCGCCAGGGGCGATTTCGATATTGATACCATCGGTGAGCACCTCCCCCCCGATTTTCACCGGGATGATAGCTATGCGGAAATGGAAGCCTGGATGATAGAGCCAAACCATGACCCCGCCAGTCAAACCGGCGGCATCATACTGGGTGAAGGGCTGTTCGTTAGAGGGGCCAATATCGGTGACATCAAAGCTTATTTCGAACTAACCCAGGGGCAGGGGTTCTCGATGTACGATCGAAACGCGGCCGATGTGGTGGAAAGACTGCCGGACGGCATTGTTACACGTATCTGGCGCGACCGGCTTTTTGAAGGATTGATAGTGGCCGGGCGATGCTTCGAAAAAGAGGGCGAGCATCTTTCTAAGATGACAGATATATACCAGTTCATGAGCGCTGAGGATGCCGATAATGCCGGGGATTATTTCGACTAGATGGAAAAGGGGCTTGCGCGGTTCGGCACCGTTACCCTGGACCGGGACGGAGAATATGTACGGCTGAGCCTCACCACCACCGACCATCATCTCATGTATAACCTGTTTCCGAATTGATAGTAATAGGGTATCCGAATGCGGACGTGCCAGGCCTGGCCGTGCGTGCATAGCGGCAAATGCAAGGGTAATACTGTGATTGAATGGCTATAGAGCGACAGTGCAAGTGAAATATTTCGGGTTTGGCATGCTTTCGGCTGTGGCAGGATTCATGGTCCTGATTTGGTGCTGCAATCTAATGGGTGATGCGGCAATTGAGTTAGGCCTATCGCGTCATGTGGGAGGCTATGCGGGGAATGTGATCGGCTTTACGCTCCTATTCGGCGGCCCGCTTGTTTTCTGGGTAATTCATCCAGTTTGGCGTCGCAAACGAAGGTAAGCGTCGATTTTGTTATTCAAGTGGCTTCGGCTATAATCGTGGACAAGCATACACAAGTGGGAAGCTGATTCTTAAGTGGAGAGTTGAAGGAAGGGTGGCCGGTACTCATTAATGATGAAAATCGTAAACGGCAATGGCGATGATCAGTCCGGACAATCTGACTGTATGTGTAAGGGAAACCGTTGCAAAAGTTCTTCCCGTAAAATTTTCTCTTTAGGTTTCCAGGGAGATGACCCAAGTAATGGAGCGCCGGTATTCGGATCTATTTGAAGATTGGCTTCCGTTGGGTAGTATTTGTTGTGTTTGTCAATGAGTTCGTTTAATGGA
>CAZDMY010000360.1:0-2785 GCA_964506405.1 uncultured Dehalococcoidia bacterium
TATCCATTATTCCGGCGATCCTTTCGCGATCCTTCGGTGCAACGAATACTAGAGCGCTCTTACCAATCAAATCTTCTTTACCGGGATATCCCAGCATACGGATTTGTGCCTGATTGATATCCATAATGTCGCCATTAAGGTTTACAACAAAAACCCCCTCTCCCATTGATTCGAATATGGTATTCAGTTTCTGCGCGCTGTTGAGGCTTTCCTCTTCCGCACGCTTGCGTTCCTCAATTTCATGCTTGAGTTCCTTCGTTCTTTCTTCTACCGTCTCCTCCAGCTTCGCATTGTAGTCTGCCAGCATCCTTTGTGATTGATGCACCGAATCCGTCATTACGTCGAAGGCGCGGGACAACTGGCTGATTTCATCTTCACCCTTTCTGCCAACTCGATGTTCGAGATTTCCACCAATAACCTCCCTCACACCCCGATGGAGATCCATAATCGGCCTGGTGATGGTCCGGCTCAGCCAGTATCCGATCCCCAATACCATGAGGAATACACCGATGATCACCCATATCGAAGCCCTGAGCGTTTCGCTGGTATTATTTTCTAAGTTATCCTCCAGGTCTTCCAGGCTCGCCAGAGGAGCAAACGCGACATCTTTGGGCTGCTGAACGACAATGATGGGAACTGCTTCACTACCGAGGCCCATGCCATTCGATTCATTGCCAAATATTTCAATCGATATTTCAGGCATTACATCTGCCATTTGATCCATTCCCGGACGGAAATATGCGGCTACGATTCCTGCTTCATCTTCTACTGTAAAACCACTGATTGTCGATATCGGCTCATCTTCAGGTATTCCCTGGTCCGCTTCCGTTATAGCCGAAAACGCTGTTTGCTCTATAATGCTTAGTAACACTTCTTCCTGGTAGGGCCGCTGCGGCTGACCTGAATCGGCAATCAATTGGTCACCCCAGAAAACCATCATTCTACCTTGTTCCAGGCGTTCAGAATATTGGGGAATTGTCCCTTTCAAATCCAGCTTACTAACTCCGACGATTCTACCCGGCTCGTCGAAATCATTCACAACCGGGAGACAAAGAACCAACTCCATAGTATGCTCGTCTTCTAACGGTACTATGGAGATGCACTGACCCGTTTGCCACCACGCTAGTAATGAAGGATTCTCATCTTCTATTCCCAAACTGGTACTTGCCAGAATCTCCCCTTCACCATCCGTAATAGTCAGTTCGGTAAAATGGCTCATAATCCGCAGTTGATCCTTAAGGTAGGCATCCGTTATGGCCGAATCTGCTGTCCCGTTAAGCAATTGCTTTACAACAGGCACAGACGTTATCTGCACCAAATCCTGTGTGCGGTCGCCAATGGACCTGGTCAATTCAAGGGCCATCGAAGATGCGTGGCTTTTTAGATTCACCGCCACCACTTTCTTCTCCATTTCCGTTCTACTCTCATCGACGCTGTCTTGTGCCAGTTGCTGAGAGTTGAACAGGCTGAGGTACACCAGCAGCGCAACAATGCCTATAGGTATCAGGCTAAGAAACATCATCCGCAAGATTATCTTAGCCTGGATGCTCTTCCAGAACGAACTCGTGCTATCCATTAATTTCATATTATCGTAGACAGTGAATTACGATACCATCACAAAAAGCCGGCCAGCGCCGGAAACATTTCAGGGTACATATACAGAATACGGAAGTCCTTCCCCAGTTATTGTACCATTCCTTGTTGCCTTAACAACGGTTTAACGGGCAGATCATATAGGCAACAGGAATTTGATTACTACTGCCCAGTTATGATTCTTCCATTCGTCAACGATCCGTGCGTAATGATCGGGCACGGCAGTCATGATGGGTAGTGTCAGGATTACTGTGTGAAACTATTTCTCGATCGGGTTTTAGAAGAAAGGGATTATGAGGAAAACAGCGAAGGTTAATACCATGCTGAATTGAGCGTTCGGCTAGTAGTAACTTCGATCATACAGGAACCGGTTCCAGAGAACTGAAGCCAAACTCGTTTTCAATTCGCCATTAATCTCCGAGATGAGATCGGCTGTCAACCTGCGAAAAATGATGAGGGCCAGCAGTGCCACAAACGTCCAGACGATGGCCATATCTTTATGGCAAAGCCATGCTGCAAGAGGCAGCACGGTAAATCCGGTGAGCATGCCCAGAGGCATGGAATCGGATACACCAGCCAGCCGGGAATCGTCCGATTCGTCTGCTTCAGAGTGCTTCTTCCCTTTTCCCTTGACCGCCCGGGTAAAAGCCCCGGCGGCGACCGGGATGGCTGCAAAACTCATCGCCACCGGTGCGATGGCAAATGAGGCACCAATGCCGGTTGTATTTCCTTTTTCCCCATATCGAAATCCCAGGAAAACCGGCCACATCTGGCCGGCAACGACCGCGAGCCCCGAAATACCGATGGTAATGCTGCTCATATCACATCCCCAGGCGATCAGGGGCGGAACCGGACCCTTGAATAAATCCCACAGGATAGCCGACAAGCCCTCCCTATGCCCTGCCTTTTTCCAAAGTGCAGAGTGAGCATCGTATTCCTGACGGATATCCACACCTCGCCATTTTCCGATCCAGAAAAGAACGGGGAGAGATCCGAACAGGTATGCGCCGATAATCAATCCAATATCTGCTGCCATGAATCCTCTGAAGGCATTTGAGGACTATCCGTTGCCAACAACAGGGGACATCATATATCGCCGTAAAACGCGATCCCGATCAGGCCGGGGCCGGTATGCGCCCCCATCACGGGGGAAAACTCCGATATATAAAGTTCGCTGCATTCGAACTTGTTC
>CAZDMY010000361.1:0-2772 GCA_964506405.1 uncultured Dehalococcoidia bacterium
TTTCCGAGATAAAATGCAACAAAGGTCGCCAACCCGCACTGGGCGGGGTTTTAGTGCCCGATTTGTTGTAAGACCCCACCGGCGTCCACGTAATGTCCGAACGCCGATAGGACTTCGGCCTGGGTCTTACTGGGCGTCTCGATGCGACGTTCCGGTTTGCGGGTTCCTTTCCTTATGTTCAAGGCTTGATGTAACTTTTGCATGTCTTTCATGACATCGGCTGCTGTTCGTTTTATTCCCGCCGACGCCAGTCTGAGTTCGATCCGACGTAGATACGTCATGGCCACGACACAAGTGAAAAGATGGCATCTTATCTTGCTGTCGGTCCAGTGACGAATGGGGCTTGCCCCCACGAGATCGTCATCCTTGCTCAAACGAAAGCGATCCTCCACCTGCCAACGATCAAGGCTTGCTTCTACGATATCCCCCGTCGTCCAGTCTATGTTATCCGTGATGATGATATTCTTGCCGAACATGGATTGCTTACGCTCTGCCAGATGGGCATTTTTGCGAAAACTCATCGAAAGGCCGTCGCTGGAATGTTCGAAGGTAAGCTCATGGAAGTCGGATGGCATATGCATTTGTTCGCAAAGACGTAAATAACGCTCTCTTACTGCACCCTCCTTTCTCCAGTGCGGCGCTTTGTCCCGTACCTTTGTCCGCATAGAAAGGAGCTCACGGCGGATTACCTCAAGCTTGTCATTGAATGTATATTCCTGCTTGCGGCGGGAGGAGGGATTGTAGGTGACGATTATCGCACGTTCCTTGCCCCAATATTCTCCCCTGGTCCGGTAGGCCAAAAGGCATTCCTCTTCCTTTCCCTCCTCCATGAGACGACGGTTATGAGGGATATCCACAGGCTCGAACCGTCCAAGCGGCGTCATGGCGAGATCCTGGGCGAAATAGGTGGAATAGGTGGTGATGAAATGAATGCGCGAGTGCTCGTCGATCCAGGCGTAATTCTCATCGGCGTTCATCCCCTTGTCGATGACCACGGTCAGCCGCTCCTTGGTCTTGTTCAAGCCGCACACGACCCCGAACATCTCGTCCATGATAGCCTGGAAATGCTTGCTGTCATGGATATTCCCCGGATAGACGCTGTAATACACTGGCAGCCGCAAATCCCTCGCTACCAGAAGACCCAGGCCGATTTGCCTTAAATGGTGCTTTCCCGCCTTGTTTTTACCCCGCATGGCAAGCTCCGACTCGGTATGGCCGGCCATATAGGTGTAATAGTTGGTGGTATCGAACAACAGGCAGTCGGCCAACGGAGATTCCACTTGCCAGACGCTCTCGAAGAACCCTCTCGCGATCTTATGCAAGTTCGTTTCTGAAACCCGGTCCCATTTTTCCCAGTACCGTTTGCTGGTGAGTTCTTGGATGTCAACGGGCCGGATATGCTGGATGGCGGTACTCCGATACCAGGAGGCAAGCTTGTTCTTACTGACGGCTTCCACCATCCGGTTAAGGACGCAGTATAGAAAATACTCGCCGATGGAGGGACCCGTCTCCCGGTCCCCCGGGGGAACGATGCTGTCGATGATACCGCAAAGATCGACTTCCTGATCGATTTGGTGGGCAAGCCATAGAGCGCCGAACTCCTCAATCTTCAGGGTGACGACATCCACATCCCGCCCCCGGACCAAGCCCGCGACCCTCTCTGGAGACCCGATATAGGTCTGGGAGATCACCTTGGGCTTGCCGTCTACCCGGGCGATCTCCCGGACATACAGGTAGGGTCTTCCCTTTTTCGTCTTGACATGGAAGTGCGCCATGGCCGAACCATACATAGTAGGGTCTTACATGTCAAGTAAAAAATGATCAAAAGGCTTTTTTTATAGTACTTTTTTGGCATTAAAATGGTAGATGAGAGGGGTCTTACAGCAAGATGGAGTGTAAGTCGCTGTTATTTAAACAGATCGGCGCGGCGGGATGGATTATCTCGGAAACTCCTGTCAGAGGAACAATTTTTCGAGGGGTTTTTTCGAGGCCGAATCTTAGGTTTTCCCTGCTCGCCTTTTAGGCGGTTGATTTCATTCCGCAGTTCCTGGTTCTGGTGTTTAAGATCCTGGATTTCATGACTGAGGGTCTCGACAAGGTTGAGCAATTTGCAGATGCAGTCAAGAGCCTCTTCAAGGCTTTTGATATTATTGAGGTCCAAACCGGTTAACATGGTCTGCCCTCCGCTGTACGGAGTCTGTGGCGAAAGTCCTTGGTAAGCGGATAGACATAAACGGCCTTCTTTGAAAGGGTCGGCGTGGTGGACTTGCTGAGTTTACCCCGGCCGGTGGTGTTGCCGACATATATCCAGTTGTCCGCTTTGTAGCAGGTCCCCTGGAATCGCTCGGTATCGACGAAGGTCTCCAGCAAATAGACAGGATGGTTGTAAACAACGGTCCAGTCTGCTGCTACCTGCCGACGGTTCAGGGCCAGCATATGGGAGGCCAGATGAGGGATCTCGACCCATGGCAACACCAGGAACCTTGTATTGTTAATGATCAGGGAGAGATTCCTCTGACGGGTTTCCGGCGACCATCCGATAAATCGGTCCCTGACCCCTATGTACCATGGCGCTGAACTCCAGGCCAAACAGGCGATAGGGCGATCATTGGAAAACGCAACATATTTGAGATGCTCTCCAACGGGTTGAGTATAGCCCAGGTAATGATGCTCACTGATCAAGCTGTTGAAGAGTTTCTCCCACCGGGTTCGACGTACTTGCTTCAGATGGATAGGATGCAAATCTCGAACAGAGCCTTGTACAGGGGTGTC
>CAZDMY010000362.1:0-2768 GCA_964506405.1 uncultured Dehalococcoidia bacterium
AGAACCATGAAAGCTGGATTTATCGGTATGGGAGATATCGGTCTTCCGATGGCCAGGAACGTCGTAAAGAAAGGTTTTGAAACCTATGTTTGCGGGCATGTTCGTCGGCAACCTATCGAGGAAATGGTTGCACTGGGAGCCGTCGAGTGCGCCAACCCCAAAGAAGTCGGCCAGAATGCGGATGCTGTGATCATCATGGTCCAGAACGACACGCAGGCCGACAGGGTCATCTTCGGCAAGGATGGCCTGATGGAAGGACTCAAAGATGGCTCCGGCATTATTCTAATGGGAACCTTTGCCCCGCAATTCTGCCGAAGGGTAGCTGATGAAGGGGCTCCAAAAAAGATTGATGTTCTCGATGCCCCGGTGGTTGGTGCTCGTATGGGAGCTGAAGCGGGCACCCTCGGAATCAGCGTTGGCGGCGATGAGGCCGTTGTGGAGAAATACCGCGCCCTTATCGAAACGATGGGTAAAATCACCTACTGCGGACCGCTCGGCATGGGACAGATCGTTAAGCTGGCTAACAACATGTGCGCCACTATCAACTCATGGGTTCTCGCCGAAGCCCTGAACTGGGGAATCGCCAACGGTGCCGACGAGACCATGCTGGTCGAACATATAAAGATCGGTTCGGGAAACAGCTTTTCCGCCCAGAACTGGCAATGGTTGAAATCCATGTGGACCGATCCGCCCCCGCCGACTTATTATGTTGGTGTAAAGGATATGAGCCACATTCTGGATATCGGTAAGGAACTCCGGCAACCCTGTCCGTTCACCGCCATGTGCTGTGAGATGCTCAAAGGGCCGCCACCGTTGATCGGTGGTGAACCGATTAAACCGGCACAGAAGTAGTGCCCGGTTTGGGTATAAATTTGGAAATATCTGTACACCGGCCTGTGACCTGTCGGTTCGGCGGGATCATTTCAGGCTGAGTTATCAATTACATCATTTAAGGAGATCAACAGAAATATGAGTTTTGGACTGACCGAAGAACAGGAAATGCTTAAAAAGAATGTGCGAGCTTTCCTGGATAAAGAAATCGCGCCGCTGGTGGATGAATACGAAACCAAGTATGCGCCCTATCCCCGGGATATCCTGGTAGAACTGATAAAAAAGCTCATTCCGTGGGATTACTGTCTTGGTATCATCAAGAAAAAGGATGGCGGTACAGAGATTCCGTACGTCACAAACGGTGTCCTCCAGGAAGAGCTCAGCCGCGTCTGGCCCAGCCTGGCCGTTTCTTTGGGTGCCGGCGGAGGCTATCTCGTCGCCAAACTGGCCACGGAGGAACAAAAGAAGAAATACCTGCCCCCTCTGCAATCGCTGGATCTTCTGGCCAGCTTCGCCCTGACGGAACCCAATGTGGGCTCTGACCTTCGCGGCGTAGAGACAACCGCGGTATTGGATGGCGATCATTATGTCATCAACGGGCAGAAGGCATGGGTCACCGGCGGGAATGTAGCTGAAATCTGTATACTTTTCGCTTCTGAGGATCGTAGCCAGGGTGTGGACGGACTCGGCATCTTCCTGGTGGATCGAAGGGAATCCCCATTCGAGGCCACCACGATCCCCAAGATCGGTCTGCGCTGTGCCCCCTCGGCCGTTATGACTTTTACGGACTGCAAAGTGCCGAAGGAGAACCTGATTGCCGGCGCCGGTACCGGTGCGCTGAATAAGCTGACCGGTGAGCTCGGTTTTACCAGGGCAACCGTCGGGGTGTTTTCAGTCGGAATCGCCCAGGCTTCAATCGAAGCGGCGATCAAGTACGCCAGAGAAAGGGTCCAGTTCGGCAGGAAGATCGCCAAATTCCAGTTGATCCAGGAACTGATCGCCGAATCGGTGGTCGAAACTGAAGCCGCCCGGTTGCTCTGCTACAAAGCGTATTCTTTGCTGGACGAAGGCAAAGAGGCCACCGTCGAGGCCTGCGGCGGGAAGTACTTTGCCAATCAAGTCGGTTTGAAAGCCGCATCCAACGCGATGGAGGTCCATGGTGCATGGGGGCTGGCCGAGGAATATAAGGTGGAACGGTATTTCCGGGATGCCCGTGCCATGTTCCAGCCGGAAGGCAATCCTGAGATTCAGAAACTGATCGTCGGCGGTCGTGTCATCGGCACCAGCGCGCTGGTCTAATACGCTTTTGGACAATTTGCTTAAGAAAAAACCAGCCTTCTTCTGTTGGCTGGTTTTTTATATTACCGTTTTGTTATAATTGCAGACAACATACCATTTGAAACAAGCTGATGAAAGATATTACCATACGATATTGCAGGGTCTGAGTTCCAAACCGGATTCACTCGGCCCGTGTGGCCGAATATCTGGAAAAATCACTGGGGTCAAAAGTTGTTCTGGACGACAACGGCAAACCAGGTGAATTCACCGTTTGGGTGAACGGTAAAATGGTTTCCAAAAAAGGATTGATCCGATTCCCTTCAAAAGAGACGGTCCTGGACGCCGTTCGAAATGAAATAGAGCAGCATTCGTAAATCCCCATTGACGGAGGAAACTTGATGCAGTTGCGTGAGCTAATCTCGGTGCTGGAAGAAATTGACGGATCGCTGAAAGACAATAATGTTGTCAGCTTATACAAGAAACTTATTACCTCGCTGAATCAGGCGCGGAAAAAACCTTCGCCTGAGGTCAGTGCCAAAGTAGTTCAGCATCGAGAACTCATACGTGCCGCGCATGATACGCTGGCGTCAGACGGGCAGTTACCTTTCAACCCTGCACTATATGAAAAACTGGGGGCAGGAAACCTGATCGGTAATAGT
>CAZDMY010000363.1:0-2760 GCA_964506405.1 uncultured Dehalococcoidia bacterium
CTTGGCGGTGCCGATATCCATGTATCGGTATACCTGGCGGCTGTCGGCATTGATGATTTCCCCATCGAATTGAGCAGCCAGACGAATCGACAGATCGGTCTTCCCTGCCGCCGTCGGCCCTACGATGGCAAGTAACGGATTCATCCCTGATTTCTGACTTTTGCGGTTTGTTCGACCATGCCGGTAAATTCGTCGGCCTTCAGGCTGGCTCCACCGACAAGCGCGCCGTCGATATCCGATTGGCTGACAAACCCGGCAATATTTGAAGCTTTGGCGCTGCCGCCATAAAGAATCCTCAAATCCTCTGCGGCCTGTTTGAATACCCCTTTCACCACATCCCGCACCAATCCGATAGTACCGTTTGCCTGTTCTTCAGTAGCCGATTTCCCGGTACCGATGGCCCAGATGGGCTCGTAGGCAATTACCAGGTTTTCAATTGAAGACAGTCCGTTCAGCAAAGCTTCCACCTGGCGTGTAACGACGTCCTCAGTTTTACCTGCTTCCTGTTCATCCAGAGTTTCGCCAACGCAGACAATCGGCTTCAAACCGTTTGAAAGCGCAGCTTTGACCTTCAGGTTGACCATCTCATCCGTCTCGCCGAAATACCCGCGCCGCTCCGAATGGCCCACGATTACATACTCGCATAGCCCGGCCAGCATTTTCGGCGAAATCTCCCCGGTGTAAGCGCCCTCTTCCTCGTAATACATGTTCTGGGCTCCGACTCCGATTGACGAGCCTGCCAGCATCTGGGCGACTTTCGAGATGGCGATGAACGGCGGGCAAACAACAGATTCAACCTCTTTGACCGCTTCCAGTCTTTCTTTCATAGCCGCCACCAGTTGCACCGATTCCTCTACGGTGTTATTCATCTTCCAGTTTCCGGCTATCATCGGTTTACGCATGATCATCCTCCTTATGCCCCGAATTTGCTAAGCTTCAGCGCATTGGCCAGCGCCAGCGGCATCATATCCACTGCCTGGATACGGCCCAGGCCGCCGGTGGTGCAGGCCGTTTCGGAGAATTCGTTTGCATTGTCCCGGCGGCAGTATGGCGAATGAAGCAGCAACGGCACCGGATGCCAGCTATGCCCCTTAATCACCGCCGGCGTGGAATGATCGCCTGTAACGAGCAACACATCCGGCCTTAAGTCGACCAGCTTCGGCAAGCTGCTATCGACTTCTTCAATGACGCGAACTTTACGCTCGAAATCGCCATCTTCGCCGGATGAATCCGTCTGTTTGACATGAACATAAAAGAAATCATGGTCCGACCAGTTCTCTTGAAGCGTGATTAATTCATCTTCAAAGGTGGTGCCGGTAGCCAGCACCTGCATTCCGACCAGTTTGGCCAGACCGCGGTACATGGGATAGGTGGCAATGGCTGCCGGACTTAGTTTGAAGACGTCGCCCATTAGCGGTAAATCCGGACGCTGGGAAATCCCTCGGAACAGGATCATATTCGCCGGATGGGAATCCTTTAAGATCGATCGAGCTTGACTGACAAATTCGTTCACCGTATCAGCAAGTTTCTTGCCTTCGGGTGAAATCCCTTGCGCTTCTTTTGGGTTCACCCCTGTCTTCTGCGGATCAGTGTCGTTGACCTCACCGGTCAACCCTTCACCCCGAAAAACTACAGCAAACCGGTGTTCCTTCCCGGGCATAATAAACAGGTCGATACCTTCAAGGCGAATCTCCCGCAGCCTTTCACATAACCCGGCGTTCACCTCACTGGGAATCCGGCCGGCTCGACGATCGGTAATAATCCCGTTCTCATCGACCGTACAATAATTACAGCGAGCGGCCACGTCGCCGGGAACGAGTTCGAAATCCATTCCCAATGCTTCCAGCACCCCGCGTCCCACCTGATACTTGATCGGGTCATACCCAAACAGGGAAAGGTGTCCCGGCCCACTACCCGGGGTAATCCCCGGATTAACCGGATCGGATAATCCGCAGGCACCCTCGTTTGCCAGCCTGTCAAAGTTTGGTGTGCGCGCTGTTTCCAGTTCCGTTTTGCCGGTATCGGGATGCGGCAGCCCGCCCAGACCGTCGAGGACCAGTTGGACTATTCTGGATTCGGTTTTATTTGCCAGGCCTGCAATTATTTCAAGATCAATCATCATTTCCTCCGTGTCCATAGGCCGCCCGGTCGCGATACGCACGGATGATATCATGACGACGAAGCACACCCAGCAAGCGCCTGGGATTCTGCGGGTCAACAACCGGAATATGGCCGTAATCCTCATCGCTGGCGTGTACCACTTCGTAGAGCGATTGATCGGGATATGCCACCATGGGCTCCTTGTCGATAACCCTCTCGATCCGTGTGTCCATCGTTCCATTCCGAAATGCGTTCTCCAGGTCGGCGAGAGTGACGACCCCCATCAGTTGCCCATCCTCATTCACCACCGGAAATCCATGGTGCCCCGTACTGCGCGATAGATTACCGATTTCCCGCACCGGCATAACCGACACCATGATCGGGTAGTTGCGGGTCATCACATCTCCCACCTTCACTGTTTTCATTATGTCTCCTACGCTCTCGTGTTCGAAATCCAGCAGTTGTTCACCAGGGAAATCCATACGTTCAATAAAGTATTTATCGAAATCAACGCGAGAAGAAAGCTCGATATGATCGATGGAATCGCTCAATTCCTGGGCCATGTTCCAGTAATGCTTGGAAAGAAGGGCCATAGAAGCGCCGGTGCTGGCGGCATTCCCCAGGGAGGTAATGATCTCCGGGGCAACCGGTGGCAGGAGC
>CAZDMY010000364.1:0-2745 GCA_964506405.1 uncultured Dehalococcoidia bacterium
CATCCATATTAAACGGTACAAAATGTGAAAATATATAAAGAGCCGAAACCATTAAAACAACAATCATTATTGTTTGGAAAAACAGTTTCATAACTGTTTGCCTATGGTTGCAATGGAAAAGAGCAATCAATGCAACAGTGCAGCTGGGCGAGCATGGACTTCAGCAGCGGCTATTCACATTCCTGGTATTGGGCGATGCGGGCCGCCGTTGCTTCGAGTACCTGAAAATTAGCGTTCAGGAGATGCTGGATAACTAACTGCGCGACTTCAGCAAAGGGCATTAACAAATCTGCGGATACCGGGTCGGTATGATTGGCAATTTTGCCGCAGGTCCATTTCATATCGTCCAGGTTCAGTCTCCACCATTTGTGGCGATCCACTACATTGATGTAGGAGAAGTGATAAAATGGCGGTCTTCGATATTGTTCCCTGACAATCCACTGGCGGCCGGGGACCTGTTCTTTCTTATCCGTTCCGGCACTCAATATGGGGACGTTTGTCAGATCGTCCGCGATGAGCGACCGCCCCTCCATCCAGGGGGGGATATCGATATTCAAGTAATCCAGCAAGGTCGGGGCTATGTCTAAATGCTGAACATTCTCCAGGATCCGGCCAGCGTGGTCCTGATGCGGAAATCTGATCAGGAAGAAGATGCGTTGGTTAACCGTCCATTTTTTACCATGATCGCTGGCGATAACGAGGATCACGTCTTCCTGTAGCCCCCGTAGGTTCAGTTCATTCCAGAAATCCTTCAGCAGGCTGTCGAATTCGAGAATACTGTCGTCATAGATGTCGTCATTCCAGGGTTGCTGCTTATCCAGATCGATATTTTTCGAGAATGCCTGTTGCTTGAGCAAGAATTTTGGTCCGTGGGTTGCCATATAATGAATATGGGCGAAGACCGGCTGCCGAGCAGCGGTTAAGGTATCCAGGACCCGGGAAAACTTGGTGGCATCGTCGCAACTCTTCGGAGTCTGGGTTACCTGGGAAAAAACATTCTTCATCGTCTTGATATGGAAGATATGTCCCAGACGATTAGCGGCTCTGATAACCAGTTGGTGAATAAAATATCCGGGGTCACCCTCTATGTGCCTGGAAATCAGAGGGGTAATTACACCGCTCTTTAATTTACAACCGTTGGATTCAGCGAAACCACGCTTTATATTCATCTGCTGTGCATCGGCATAATGAGATATGCTGTATTGTATATTGTAATAGTCAGCTAACTGCAAAATCCCGGGCAGATGCTGATAGGAGTCAATGGATCGCAGTATATCCGGGGGATAAAGAACCCGGGTTTGGGTGGGATATTTGCTTGTGAAGATGGTTGCTATGGCTCCAGTGGTATGGGCGGAGTTATTGAAAGCGTTATCGGCTACCAGTGACCCGCCGGCTAGTCGGTTCAGGAACGGCGTGGTATCTCGGCCGTATCCGTAAACAGAAGTATGAGATGCCTCAATAGCTTCGGCAGTAATGAGAATAATATGGGGATGGTGCCTTAAGTCTCCCCCCGGCTGCAAGTGAAGTCGATCGTTCTGGCTAAGTACACGTGTTCTTAAATATTATGATATATTATTCTTGCAATAAGAGTCCTGAGCTGGTATGCTGCACCTACAATAAAGGAGGTGTAGTATGCCAAGAACAAGCCCATTCCAGATTACCCTTACCGGGGCTGAGAGAGCGGAGCTTGAGCAAAGGGCAGCGAAATATACATCACCATATTTTGAGGTTGTTCGCGCCAAGATCATTCTCCTCGCTGCGGAAGGGATGCAAAACAAGCAGATCGCCCAATGCCTTTCTTTGCCCTTCCAGATCGTCTGTCGCTGGCGAAAACGTTTCTTTTCCGAACGATTGCCGGGTCTGGACGAACGGCCAAGGCGAGGGCGACCTCGCTTTTTTTCCCCCTCAGGTGGTACTCGAAGTTAAAGCTCTGGCGTGTGAGTTGCCCGAGCAACTTGGATTGCCCTTCTCCCGATTGAGTTATCGGGATATTGCCAGGGAAACAGTCCGTTCCGGAATCGCTGCCTCGATCAGCGGGGCTACTGTCTGGAGATGGCTCAGCGCCGATGCAATCCGGCCCTGGTGTTATCGAAGCTGGATCTGGCCCCGTGATCCGCTCTTTGCGGAAAAAGCCGGCCGAGTTCTCGATCTCTACCACGGCATATGGGAAGGAACCCCGCTGGGCAAGCGTGATTTCGTTATCTGCTGCGACGAAAAGACCAGTATTCAAGCCCGGGAACGAGTGGTTCCTGGTTCTCCGCCAGCTCCCGGTCGGTTGCGCCGGGTCGAGCATGAATACAAACGTGGCGGAGCATTGGCTTACATTGCCGCTTGGGATGTTCATCAGGCAAAGCTCTTCGGGCGCTGTGAACCAACTACAGGGATAGAACCTTTTCATCGTCTTGTTGACTTGGTGATGGGTCAAGAACCGTATCGGTCGGCCGACCGTGTATTTTGGATAACCGATAATGGTTCCTCCCATCGTGGCGAAGCTTCCGTCATTCGTATGCGCCAGTGGTATCCGAATGCCATCCTGGTCCACACCCCTGTACACGCCAGCTGGCTTAACCAGGTCGAAATCTACTTCTCCATCCTTCAGAGGAAGGTTCTCACCCCGAATGAATTTTGCAATCTTGTTGCCCTGCAGACACAAATTATGGACTTCCAGCAACTTTACGAGTCGATTGCCAAGCCCTTCGAATGGAAGTTTACCCGGGCTGATCTCAATCGCATATTGGCCAAAGT
>CAZDMY010000365.1:0-2739 GCA_964506405.1 uncultured Dehalococcoidia bacterium
AATCCCAAGGTCGATGGTTCGAGTCCATCCGCCGCTACCAGATTTTGAAGCTAAAAACGGCTTTTGTCCGGGGTGCGGCGGAGGGCATTTTCCAGTTTTGCAACCATTTTGCAACCCAAGTCAAAAAGTTAGACCTTTTCGCCTATCGGTTTTCTGGTTAGGCATTCCTCAAAGCTGAGAGCGGCGGCTTCCTGAATACCTGACGTTACATGAGAGTAGGTGTCCAGTGTCATGCTTACGGTACTATGTCCCATCCTCTCGCTGACTACTTTCGGGTGTATCCCTTGCTTGAGCATGAGGCTGGCATGGGTGTGCCTCAAGTCATGGAAGCGTATATCAGCCATCCCCAAGCGTTTGATGATCTTCTTGAATGCGTGGGTAACGCCATCCGGTAGTATCGGCGTACCATCGGCATAGCAAAATACGGGTGATTCCGGCGTTAGCTGCCAGCCGGCAAGTATCGATTGCACCTTCTGTTGTTCCTTGTACTGGCGAAGTAAGGTGACGGTGGCCGGCGATAGGTTCACCTGACGTTTGCCCTTGGCTGTCTTCGGTTCCTGAAAGAATGTCTTTCCACCGGATAGCTGCATCCTCACCTGTATAACCGAAAGGGTAGCAAGGTCCAAATCGATATCGCGCCATCGCAAACCTAAGAGTTCGCTTCGCCTGAGTCCCGTGTAGATGGCCGTGTAGATTACCGGATAGTAGTCGGTATTCTCGGCGGCATCAAGAAGCTTATGCACGTCTTCAACATTGAGGGCTCTCATCTCTTTTCTTGCGGCTCTTGGGGGATCGACGGCGGTACAGACATTGCGTCCAACCAGTTGCCAGCGTACAGCGTCATTGAGGGCCTTCTTAAGTATGCGGTGTAGATGCCTGACCGTGCTTGCACCCAATCCGCCTTGACCGTTGACTCTGCCTGATTCCATCATCTTCCCATAGAATGCCTGAAGGTGTACGGGTTTAAGCTCCTGCAACCGAATTCTGCCCAATTCAGGAATGATATGGGCTCTAATCTTGCTGTGATATCCCTCGGCAGTCTTCGGCCTGACGTTGGTTGAAACATAGGTTTCCAGCCATTTCTCCAGGTACTCCGCAATGGTGACCTTATTGGGCTTCACGAAATTACCGGTATCCCTCTCGGTGAGGATTCGATTCAGTTCCCTCTCTGCATCCCTCTTAGAACCCTTGACCGATCGCCAAAGCCTTTCCCTCTTTTTGGTGACCGGGTCTTTCCCAATGTCCACTACGATTGTCCATGAACTACCTCGTTTCCGGATGTGTCCTCTCATTTCTTTTCTCCTTTCTCAATGTTAAACTTCTTGAGTATCTTGTCAGGAACAAATCCCAAAGCCAACCTATCATTTGGTTCTATCGTTTCCTGATTCTTAACCCAGTTACGAATTTCAGTTACCAAATCGAAAATCTGTTCTAATGACAGATTCCTAATCGCATGACTTTTACGAATGTACGTTAACCACCGAGCATATACCCACCAAGATTCCTCATTAGTAAACTCAAAATAACCTGATGGATGCTTCAGGAAAATTCCAATCATGGTACTTTTGTTGTTCTTAATAGGAGAACCATCGTTAGGGATAGGATTATCAGGATGATTCAATCGAGGCAATTTCTTATCATAATCCCTATGCCACTGACTAGTATCATGCCATAATGACAGTTCCTTAAAGATAAGCTCAAATTCCGCCATTTGCGCTACCAGAAAGCCATCTTTACTCTCATCATCCTTGCCTTTCCTGGAATCCAAGAAGTCTGGCAATCGATCCGTCCCCTCAAACATCATTACAGTGGATTCGAATCCAATCTCTAACCTTTCTGTGTACTCTTCAGTTGTTTGAAATACTGTCTTTTTTTCCCATTCACCCATCCAAAAAACTATATCGATATCAGAAGAATCGAGAGGCTTATCTTTTTGTTTACATCGCAATTCGTGATTCGCGTACATACTACTCATCGATATCAATTCACTGAGACTCAAAGGAAACCTGCTTAAATATGCCACCCATCTAGCCCTACGAATGCTGAGGTGATAACCGATTGCAGTCTTCAAACGCCAAACCCTCATTACTTTTGGCAATGTGTCAGGGGGCAATGGATGTTTCGCAAGTGTCACAATTGACCAAGCTCGATTCAATTCTTGTTCGTGAGGATAATCTCTATAAAAATCATCATCGTTTTTACGTAAAGGCTTTACTATGTCTTGTACCTTCCTTATCTTCGGTGCCTGCCTTTCCTTTCCATGTATCTTCAATTCCGCTTCGACGGCTCGCATCACCTGTTTTGCGACGGGGACTTCTCCTTGATCATCCCGAAGTTCACGCCATTTTTTTTCAACCAATTCAGTAATTTCATCTGGCAGCTTAGGGTTTGGCATAACTGACCTCCTCAATGGTGCGCGCACGTGCATACGCACAATGATAAAAAGTATTGACTAAACTGGTTTCACTACGTAGGATAAGAGGTGATGGTGGTAAATGATGATGCATGTTCATAAATACATGATACCACTAAACGCGCACCATTGCAAGATACTGGAGGTTACCAAAATGGAAACGAAAACATTCGAGAAGCTCACCCACACTGTCGAAGAAGCTGCCGCGCAGCTAGGGATCTCTCGCAGCTTGGCATACCAAAGTGCGAGAGACGGTTCGTTGCCTACAATCCGGGTGGGTAGGCGTCTTTTGGTCCCGAAGGTGGCTCTCGAACGCCTTCTCAGCA
>CAZDMY010000366.1:0-2735 GCA_964506405.1 uncultured Dehalococcoidia bacterium
GTCTCCCGGGCCTGCATTGAGATCGGCTGCCATTTTTTCTTCCAGCAGAATCTGATTGTCCATTACGGATTTCCTGATATCCAGAACTGGCGGCATGTACATCTTTTCCACTGATCCAAGGGTACATAACAAATGCTGGACCTTGTAATACTGCTCAAGTTCCTGGCTGCTGCCCTGTTCGTATCCCTGCATTGGTACACCCTTCTCATAATCGTCTCGGGTGCTTTCCGGGGAGTCCATGAACAATTTCCCGTAGGTATTCATGAAGGCATGGAATTCCTCATCACTTAACCTCCACAAACTGCCAAAAGCACCGAGTTTGGTGCGCAGGCTTGTTTTCTTTTGCTTCATGATTTCACTCCTTCCTGGCTAATACCGTATTTTCCCCGTTGATTATTTTACTGGACCGATGTCCAGTTTTAAGCTAAAATTTTTTTTAATTTCCGATACCATCGAACAGGACGCCCGTAATATCATCGACGGCTTCATCTATATCGACAGGACCTTCAAGGGTTATTGTTTTAATCGTCTCGAGAGCCATTCCAATGGCCAGCCGGGTGGCCACAGCACCGTCCATCGGCCTGATTTCTCCATTGGCAAGGCCTTCATCTATCAGGGCCCTGAATTCGAGCTTCGTGGCTTCATATGCTTCCAGTAGAATCTTTCTTATCTTTTCAGTATGAGGGACTTCCACAAATGCGATCAACATCATTTGCGCCACCGCCAGCCTGGCGGTGGACAACTCCAAATATACCTTAAGCGCTTTCCTGATCTTGTTTCGTGTTGTGTCGTTACCTCGCGAAATCTCGGATAGACTCTCATCGATTATCGATCTTCCACTGTTCACCAAAACTAGAAGTAGATCCTCTTTATTGCCAAAATGGTAATGGATCAAGCCTTTCGATACGCCGGCAGTCTTTGCTATTTCGCTGATGGATACGCATTGATATCCTTTGGCGCCAAATAGCTTGATAGCTGTCTCAAGGATAGCGTTGTGCCTTTCGGTGGAAATTGACTGTAATGCGTTTGTCATGGTAAAAACTGGACGCCCGTCCAGTTTTTAAATTTAGCACAAGTTTGCACAGGTTGTCAATCAGTTACATCAAAGTAAAATGAATTAGAAAGAAGGGCCTCCCGTCATGGGAGGCCCTTGAAACCTTTTCGAAAATGGTCAACCTACACTTCCAGATAGGTCTTCATGCATCGCTCCATTTCTTTAGTCGGTTTCCACCACTTGGTAACGTTCATGTCTTCGGCCACGCGGTTGGCAACCTGATAACCGCCACCACCCAGCACACAACCGCCCGGATACGTAGAGGCACCCGCCACATACAGACCTTCAACCGGGGTCTTGGTACTGGAGCAATCCTGATTGGGTCGGAAGCAGCCAAGCTGAACCGGCCGGTAGTCACCGTGCTTGATCGAGCCGTAGCGCATGTTCGGGAAGCGGATCTCGATATCCAGCGGGGTCTCCTGATTGGTCTGGACGATATTCTCCTTCTTCATGTTCGGCGCGTATTTAGCCCATTTTTGCAGGATCATATCCTCGATTTCAGGGCCTCTCTGCTCCCAGCCGCCGCCTTCCAGGTTATACGGAGCGTGATGCTGGAAGAAGGAAACCTGGCGGTGTGCTTTATCAGGAGGAACCCGTACCAGGTGGGTATCCCAGAAGCTCTCGCAGGTGGCATGACCCCCAAGGCACTTGGCGTCGAGCTTGCCGGCAACAACGTTATCCCAGTGTTCCAGCATGGCGTCCATGCCCTCAAATCCGAATATGGTCATGAAGCTCTCGCTGGCCCAGGGATCTTTAGGCAGATAGCGCGGCATTTCCTCGGAGACGGTATGCAGCGTGTTGAAGCTCCACTTATCATAGTGCCATCCTTCGACCGCATCCTTCAAATCTGCCGGGATATTATCAGCGCCTACCAGGTCGAGGAAGGTGGTACGCGGATCGAGCGTGGAGATAACGCAGTTGGAATGGAGGGTTCGGCCTTCCCAGAGTTCGACTCCGGCCACTTTGCCGCCCTTCATGTGAATGTCGATAACATCCGATGAATCGAGGATAGTACCGCCGGCTCGAACGATCTCACGTCCAAGTGAATTGGCCATCTTGTGCGAGCCGCCCTGGCAGTAGCACTTGTTCATCATGCGGTCAAGGTACAGCGCCACGAACAGGCCGACACCGGTTTCACGGGGATCCAGGCCCCAGGTGCAAATATTGTAGAGTAGCAGTGAACGGACGCGGTCGTCTTCGAACAGGCTGGTGACGATATCCAGTGGACTCTGCTCCACCAGTTCCAGCAGTTCCTGCCCGACCGGATCCTTCTGCAGGGCCATGGTAATTTCGATCGGCAGCATGGGCGGGATGTATGTCATTGGTGCGATAATATCCCGCACAATTTTGCGCCATCGACCCATGGTTCGGCTGAAGGTCTGGGCGTCCTTGATCGAATATTTGGAGATCGAATCCTCAGTATCCTCGATCATTCGTGTCAAGAGGATCGAATCGCCGTTTTCGAAGACCATCGAGCACTGGAGATTGGGCTTAATCCAGACGAGCCCATGTTTTTCGAGATCAAAATCCCGCAGCACCGGCATGTAATCGACCATCATATGATAGATAGCATGCATGCTGGAATAGTATCCGGGATAAAGGATCTCCTCGGTAGCCAGTCCGCCTCCGATCTCATAACGGCGTTCCACCAATGCTACTTTTAACCCTGCTCTTGCCAGGT
>CAZDMY010000367.1:0-2722 GCA_964506405.1 uncultured Dehalococcoidia bacterium
GTGGAGGGTGCCCTCGACCAGACGTTTGAGGTTGTCTTTGGTAAAGCGATTATCTATTTGCATCTTTGCTTCCTCCTAAAGGGTGTAGTCCTCTGCTAATTGCCACATGCCGAAGAATTCAGTACGGGATTTTTCCCACTTGAGATTGTCGGCGAACATACTGTAGACGTCCTCCGGCCAGCTTTTTCCCAATACCGTCTGTCGTTCCTGTTCCCACCAGTCCCGGGCATCAATCGACCGCTCTTTTCGCCGGTTTCGCATTTCCTCTCGCAAATCATCGCTGGCCTGAACATCGATATTACCTTCTGAATCTACCACCGCACCGTACACGGATCGGACCGATTCCGGGGTCATCCAGCCGAGCTTGACATCCTCTTCAATCAGGTCATACCGGCGTTCCAGTATATCACCCCACCCGCCCCTGGAGCCGGCAGAGGTTGAATACAAATCCCCATCCTGCATTTGAATAGTGGGTGTGGAACCGTTGTAGACCTCAACGTTCTCAGCCTTGAGTTTGCCTTCCTGAAGCCATTGGCTGACCTCGGTGAAATCCGTAGGGTAAGCGTTTCCTGAAGCCAGCAGTTCCCGCATGTTAGTGCCATGGGCGTACATAACCACGTTGTTAGCGGTGGGGTAACCGCCGGCTCGTCCTGTGGCGCAGGCACCCAGGCCATGGGTATCCCCGAAGGTGGCTATTTGTAGGAATATCCCGGGCTCGTTCACCATTTGAAGCACACCCAGGCCCAGGCCGCCGCGGAATTTCCCATGGCCGCAATAGTCAGGGATCAGCTTACGACCGATATTCACCTGGGTAGGCATCAGAAACTCAGTGATCTCCATTTCACCCATATCGGTAGCCGGATTTGGTGAGTTGATTGCGGCCGGGAATCCGTCGTGATACGGCGTGGCCCCTTCTGCCTGGCAGGTCAAGAGGGCCATATCCCCACCGGCCCACTGGAATCCGTCGCGCAATACCCCTGAGATACCGTAACCAATCCCGGAGGGATCCTGCGGGAATGTTTCTTCAAGGAAACCACGTGCGAAGAAGGCATAGCTTAAGGTATTGGTGAATGCGTAGATATAACCGGCTACCAGTCCCAATCCCATTACCGTAGCGGCCCAGGGATTCTGAGGGTTAAACATGGAGCCGGGGGGGATATTCCAATCAGTCATATAGAGCAGGGACGAATTGATGGTCTCGGTATAGGCGAACATGGGCCACATCCCGAGCGACGTCAGCATTCGGACAGCCGGTTCATAGGCATTACAGTGGAACTCGCCCTCACTGGCCAGCCCTTCCAGATTAGTCCTGATCGTGCCGTCGCCTCGAATTTGTACCTCGGCGGGTTTATGCAGCATCCAGTTCCGGTTGGATGCCGGCCATAATCTGCCGAGTGTTCCTTTGTAGCCCACCCAGTCGAAATGAAGGTAATTGTATTTACCGGGCACCGTCATTGTTTTGATCCGGTCCACCAGCACCCGTCTCTCGCGTTCGATGATTTCCTTAAGACCTTGGCGGTAATAGTCTACACCGAACTCTTCAATGATCTCCTGGATTCGGTCATGGAGTACCACGATACCAGCGGCACGCATTTTATCGTCTAAAACATTAAATAATTCGGTTCGGGTTCGGCGTTTCCAGTGCAGTTCCCACCATTTATGCTGTCTGAACTGAGCCCCCGTTTTAGTGGGTGGGACGGTGAATCCGTCGGTAAAAACGCTGGTGGAGATTGTTCCCAGTCCGCCCGGCTGGATTCCGCCGACGTCGACGATGTGATTCAATCCTACAGTCCAGCTAACCAGTTCACCGTTATGGAATACCGGTAGCCATGTATAGTTATCCGCATTATGGGGAGGGCCGTACATGGCATCGTTGCAATGGAAGATATCGCCTTCAAAAATGCCGGGGTCATCTTCAAAGCCCAGATCGGCAATGCTTTTGATGATGAACGGCATACACTGGATATGTCCCGCAAGGCCGTATGAGGCAGAGACCACATCGCCCTCAGGGCCGGCCAGCATGAAGAGCAATTCACCCTGTACCATGGACATGGGGTTGGCGGATATCAGTTTGGCGGTTTCCCGGGCATTGATGCAGGCCGCCACCAGCCTCATCTGAAATCGCATGAACTTTGCGGGGTCTTCCTCGACGAGGTCCAGTTTTTCCAGCCCGAATGCATGTCCTGTGTTTTGAAAGAGTTGTTCTCGTTCGTCTACAATCTGCTTAAGCGTTTTATCCTGATGGCAAATACCCATTTTCCCTCCTTGCAATAATAGATTACGCGTTTCCTGAAACCTACCCTTCTACCTTCGGTAATTTCGGCGGCCCCGATACCTGGAGTTCTTTGACCAGCGCTGCGATTGGACAAGGCTGAAGCATGTCCAGAGCGATTTCCAGTGCGTAGTGGAGGTCCTTGGCACCCACGTAATAGGTGGGTGGGGGCGGGTCCATAGAGACGATGGAGTTCATCCATTCCCAGTTCTGGACAATGTAACTGCTGCCGGATCCGTTGGCCATATACTTAACCAGGTCCTCTTCCTTAGCGCCACAACGCATTCCCCAGGCAATCGCCTCGTAGGCCATCCGGGAGTTAACGATGGCGCACATGTTGTTGGCCAGTTTAAATATCTGTCCTGATCCGATGGGACCGCAATAGGTAATCTTCCCCATCGTTTCCAGCAGTTCGCGGTATTTCTCCAAAGCTGCTTGATCGCCACCCGC
>CAZDMY010000368.1:0-2716 GCA_964506405.1 uncultured Dehalococcoidia bacterium
GCCGACGATCACCGCTCTGGCATCCAGGACATGAGTAATCACATCGCTTTTATCCGTAGCGGTCAGGTTAAACGATTTCACCTCACCGATGCCACCCTCGATCAGCCCATCGACGATTGCGGTCGCCATCCTCTCAGTGCTGTGCCACATGGTATCGTAAACCACCACCGCTTTATCGACGGTTTTCCCGGCCGCCCAGTCGGTATACGCCGAAATGATCTTCCCCGGATCGCCCCGCCAGATCACACCATGATCCGGGGCGATCATCTTGATGCTCAACGGTGCCAGCTTATTCACCGCACCGGGAATCAGGTGCCCGAACGGCATCAGGATGTTGGCGTAATACTTGGTTGCCTCCTGCATGATCACCGCTGGATCGACTTCATCATCGAATCGCCCGGCGGTAGCCAGATGCTGCCCGAATGCATCGCTGGAGAAGAGGATTTCATCCTGTGGTGAATAAGTAACCATCGAATCCGGCCAGTGCAGCATCGGGATAGGAACGAAAGCAAGTTGCCGTTTGCCCAGATCGAGAGTGCTGCCTTCCTTGACGGGAATCATTTCCCTGTCGATATCGAAGTGCTTCTTGAGTCCTTCTTCACCGCGCTTTTCGGTGGTGATCAGCTGCGCGTTGGGTGCCTGCTTCAGCATCATGGGGAGCGAGCCGGAATGGTCCATCTCCACGTGATTGGAGATAAT
This sequence comes from uncultured Dehalococcoidia bacterium, assembly GCA_964506405.1. GTDB lineage: Bacteria > Chloroflexota > Dehalococcoidia > SZUA-161 > SpSt-899 > JBGLNL01. The sequence goes on from CAZDMY010000368.1 coordinate 700, forward strand.
ATAGTCGATATCCTTCGGATCGACGATCTCTTTGATCCTGCCCAGCATTTCGGGGAAGAACTTATGCTTGACGGTATCGATCAGGGCAATTTTTTCATCAACGATCAGGAACGCGTTATAGGTACTCCCACGCCGGGTGGTGTATCCGTGAAAATTGCGGATATTCCAGTCGATCGCTCCGACCCAGTAGACACCTTTGGTTAATTGTATTTTCGGCATGTCAGCCTCCTTCCAACCCTTGTGATCAGTCAATTTGCTTGAAGATCTTTTTACCCATACCGCAGACGGGGCATTTGTCGGGCGGCTCGCCTTCTACCGTATTCCCGCAATACTGGCAAACGTAGATCGGTTTCTCTTCAATCGACTCATCCTTTTCCAGTTTTTCCAGAAAGTCATTGAAAAGCCCGTGATGTATTTCCTCCACTTCGTTGGCCAGATCGAAGCTCTCCCTGGCCTTTGTATCCCCATCCGCTTCGGCCTGCTTGATAAATCCCGGATACATCTCGGTGAACTCGTGATTTTCGCCTTTAACGGCCGCTTTCAGGTTTTCAGATGTGGAACCGATTCCTTTGAGCACCTTGAGGTGATTTTTGGCGTGCACCGTCTCGGCGTCGGCTGCTGCCCGAAACAGTCTGGCAATCTGCTTGTAACCTTCTTTGTCTGCCTGTTCGGCAAAGAACAGATACTTCCGATTCGCCTGGCTCTCTCCGGCAAATGCAGCCTGGGCATTCTCAGTCGTTTGAGTCATTACAATCCTCCGTTTTCGATTGTTCTACTGCAGTAAGGATAACGTACGGTGTATTGAGGAGTAATAACATCCGAGGCTAAATCATTACAGATTTATAACATCGAGGAACAACTACGCGAACAGGCTGGAGTTTACTCAATCCACACATCGATGCCTCTCAGTTGCTCATCCTGGATCTTCTGCTGAACCACCGGACCGTGATCGAGCAGGAAATCGCTGGGCAAATCACTCAGCCCGGCGTTTCGAAGTTCTGCAATCAGGAGTTGGGAAATCTGCTCCATCAGCTCTGCCTTCTTTATATGATCACTGGTGGACACCATCTCGGCAAAGAGATCATGCGCTGGTTGCCCCAGGATCGGCAAATTCTTTATTGCCCGATGCATCCATTTGAAAAAGGGCCGGTACCTGCGGTTGAGCAGAAACACCAGAGAAATTGCGTCGGTGATGAACTTCGTTTCCGCCCATTGAGCAGCGACATATTCGGCGCGCTTGATGCATCGCGGATAGTTGTACTGGCCGGCCTGCGCGATGGTCATACATCGGGAGGCAATCTTTTTAAGCCGTACATCTTCAGGATAGAAAGCCAGCAGCGTTTTTCGAAAGGCAGTGAATTCGCCCACCGGATCAGTGAAAATTTTCCCGTTGGTCGCGGCCGCCAGGTTGATCTCTGGAATCCGCCGCCATTCCATCAAATTCTGCGGTGTGCGATCCATCCCAATGAACTTGCGGTAGAACTGGCCGATCTCGAATACCCCCACTCTCCCGCCACCCCAGGCACTCTCAGTTCTCGATCCGAATCCCTCAAATTCCCCGGGAAGCTGTCGCAGCGCTGCCTGCAGTGGTGTACCGATAGCTTCGAAATCGGCTTTGGGCAACCACAGGCAAAACGCCGGACCCCAGTCGTGATCGCGGGAGAGCGCATCATCAAATCCGAAGCATTCGGAGCCGTCTCCCACCAGCCCAGCCGCAATCCGGTTTTCATATTCGCCGAATCGCTCCCGGATCATCGGGGCACCGATTTGCAGGTAGTACCGCTCGCAGAGTTCAAGGCCTTTCATGATAAGCTATTCGCGGTCGGCTTTCAGCAGTCAGCCTTTGGTCAAGAGTCTTGAGTCGATGTGGTTTAGCCATTTGGTTTTGGACGTTCATTTGTCATTTGGGTTTTGTAATTTGATTTTCACTGCCATTTGAGCTTTGGAATCTGTCTTTCATTGCAGATCAGAACGCAACTCCTTAGCCTTCTCCGCTTGTCCCGCTTTTTCATAGACA
>CAZDMY010000369.1:0-2715 GCA_964506405.1 uncultured Dehalococcoidia bacterium
CTTTTACAATAGTAGCATACCTGCTGTTGCAGAGTAAAGGCAGGGGAAACAGGGCGATTGACATGTCCTTAGGGCACACTTCCGCTATCATTGCGAGTTCGACTCGGCGAATCTAACGACCTTAGCAGGCGTGGCAATCTTCTGGTGAGTCGGGAGTTCGCACGCCCAGGCGCATCCAGGGACCACGTGGTCCGCCACAGTGACTCCTCACGACGCATCAGGACATTATCGTTTCTAGCTAACCGTCCCCTTAGTGCTGGGAACTTGATTGGCAATCCGAGAATCAATCCTTGTGGCTTCGTCCAGCGCACGGGCCAGCGCTTTGAAGAGGGATTCCGCCTTGTGATGATCGTTTTCCCCGGCCAGAAGCCTGGCATGCAAATTGAACCGGCCTTCAATTGCAAAGGTAGCAAAGAAGTGCTTCAGAATATCGGTAGGCAGCTCGTTGATGTATTCGCGTTCGAAACCTACTTCCAACTCGGCATACCCCCGCCCTGAAAGATCCACCGCAACAAGACCTAACGCTTCGTCCATAGGCACCACGGCATGGGCCATCCGCACAATCCCTTTACGATCACCCAAAGCTTTAAGAAACACCTGACCTAAAACCAGCCCGACATCCTCGATGGTGTGATGTTCGTCGACATGCAGATCACCTTTGGCTTCGATCTTCAGGTCGAACCGCCCGTGCCTGGCGATTTGCTCCAGCATGTGATCGAACATCCCCACCCCGGTACTGACCTCACACATACCGGTCCCATCAATATTCAATTCGATCGTAATCCGGGTTTCTTTGGTTTCCCGAGTAATAGTGGCTTTTCGCATCGTCTTCCTCGCTCTGCTTGGATGTGTTATGGTGCTTTTCCAAAGTATAACCGAATGAACGGGAATTGGCTATCCCCGACCCTTCCCCGTTTTGACTGTAGAAGGTATACTAGGAGCAAACGCCAAATCTCAGGCAAAACCATGTTTGCAAATCCAACAAATCCTGAATCGCCTCCACTGGAATACGATTCTATTGAAGCTGAACACAAGATCGAAATTCCTCCATCCTCACCATCAGCCCCGGTACTTACCAGATTCATTTCCTGGTTCACAGAATGGCCAAACATAATTGCCATTATACTGGCAGTAACGGTCCTGGTATTGCACCTGGTTATCATAAACGATGTTAAATCACAGATCCTCGACGAACAGCACTATATTCCGGAAGCCAACGCGCTTTTAGACGGCGAAGATTTAAGCGACGAGAAATACAATCCGGAACACCCCTCACTGGGCAAGCTTCTGATTGCCGGCAGCATAGAATCCTTCGGGGATAAGCCTCTAGGCTGGCGCATGTTTTCCGTCCTGTTTGGAGTCGCCTCCATCATCCTGTTCTATCTCATCTGCCGGAAACTTACCTCAAAGAAATGGCTTCCACCGATTGCCGCCTTCCTATTCGCTTTCGAGAATATGAATTTCGTTCTCTCCAGTGTAGCCATGTTCGATGTTTTCTACGTTACCTTGATGCTGGCTGGTTTCTGGCTGTATTTGCATAATCGGTACATTCCTGCTGCTGTCATGGTTGCACTAAGCGCTATGGCAAAACTGAGCGGTGTGTTCGTCGGCGGAATTATTTTGCTTCACTGGATTATCAGCAGCCTGATCCGCTGGCGAAATGATAGAAGCAAGCCCAAATTGGGGGGGATATTGTTTATCATTGCTGCGCCTGCCGCCTTCTTTGGGCTCATGCCACTCTTCGACCGCCTGGCACTCAATCACTGGGAGTATCCGTGGGACCGGATCGATTATATGCTCGATACCAGCCAGACGCTGACTTTTGCATCCGTCGATCACCCTTCCGAGGCCCGTCCCTGGGACTGGATACTGTCACCCGATCCGATGTGGTTCTGGTACGACCCAACTTATCAATCGGCCCTGAACTGGACCCTCTGGGCGCTGATCATTCCAGTATTCGCATACGGCGTGTACCGGCTCATCCGATGCAGCAACCTTGGTGCATTTGCCGTTTCATGGATCGTCGGTACCTGGCTCGTGTGGATTCCTGTTGTACTGGTAACGGACCGGGTAATGTTCAATTTCTATTTCTATCCGGCGGTCGGCGCCCTCTGTCTTCTGGCCGCGGCCGGGATCCATCAGATACTGGAAATCGCTTCAAGGCGGCGAAACATCTTACTTAAGCGGACGATACAGCTAACAGTAGCAGCATTCCTCATTGGGCATCTGGCAGTATTTGTTATCATGTCGCCCTATTGCCCGTGGCCACCAGCGAGCTACTAACCTACAAACACCTCAACGTTGACTTTGGCATCGATCTGGTTCAATTCGGTAGTCAGCGCCGCCCAGTTCAACCCACTTCGTCGCCGGTACTGGTAGTGAAGCGTAACCCTCTCATCCATAGCGGACATGCTCTCCATCCTCAAGCCTCCGAGGCGGCTCTTTAGGAAAGCGGTGAGCTTGGGTTCGAATTCCTGAAAGGAAGGCTGATCCACCGACACCATCAAATGCCCTCTGCCAAACAAGGCAAATCGATTTCTTGAAAACCACTGGATGGAAAGTGCCACCAGCACGATGGCATACAGTATCAAAACGATCAGGTAGTTTTCAGTAGCAGCACCGATGGATGAGGCGATCAGCAACATCAGAAAACCGATCTCTGCCGGGTCTTTCACCGGGGTTCGGAAGCGAACGAAGGACAAGGCTCCCAGCAGG
>CAZDMY010000370.1:0-2712 GCA_964506405.1 uncultured Dehalococcoidia bacterium
ATAATGCAGGGGGCGCAAGGCCTTGCGCCCCTGCAAACCACCAGGGAGAGAGGACTTTCCCCCCCTCCGCCCCTCATCCCGCAAAACTCCCTAGCCATCCCGGCCATTTTTACGTACCTATACGGATATGCCGACAAATCCGAAAGCACTAACGTATAAATATGGCAACCCGAATCATCGGGGGTGAATTCGGAGAGTACAAGGGGAACGATTATGACAGACAGAAACCGGACAGATCCAGGCAAAGAGCTGACCGTCGTGATCGCAGACGGCTTCGATAAGATCATTCTTTCCATCAAAGACCTGCTTGAACTTGAGGGCGATATGGATATCGTGGGCTGGACCACAGACGCGGAGGGGGCCATCGGTATGCTGGAAAAACTGGATCCCGATGTGGTGGTCATAGGATTGATGCGAAGTGAGCGAGACGGACTCGATCTGGCCCGGCGGGTGAACAATCAATTCCCGCAGACGGGCATCGTATTCATTTCAGTCTACAATGACGGTCACTATCGCGAAGAAGCGGAGTGCATGGGCGTGCGGGAATATGTTGCCCTGAGTCAAGCGGGCCAGGCGCTGGCCCTGCGGTGCGTTCGGCGGCAAAGGTACGATCATGGAGCCAATAGAGTATGTTCGTATTGCATCGTGCCATCCAAATCGGCGGTATTCCGCAACCATAATTACGTAAGGGAACGGATGTATTGGCCGGGGTTTAATAGGCTACCATGAGAATCAGCGTTATCAGTTGCAAGCATACAAAATAAGCTGAGGAGTAACCGCCAATGATCATGAGAATAGAATTGGAGCACGCCATCGAGCCCGGTCAAACCCAGGAAGCACTCCGGTGGCTGCGGGAGATCAACACCGAAGGTTCGGACAAATCGAAGATCGATATCATCAAGCGGATGCTGCTGGGGGACAATAATGGGGACGATCCCTCGGGTGAAAGTGTATCTTCGGGGCTCGGCTGGCAACTTCAGCCCCCTTCCAAAGTATGGGTGCGATTATATACTTGATGCGCGTTAACAATTAAATAGCGGAGTATAGATATGAAAAGGGTTCAGGAGATCATGGATGACAACCCGGTGACGGTGTCACCGAGCACACCGGTCATTGAAGTGGCACGGAAGATGACCGAACACAAGCTGGAGGTGATCCTGGTTTGCGACAACGGCAAGTTGAAGGGGGTCATCACCGAAGGGGATATCGTCGCAGGGATTGTGGCTTCGGCGCAAAACCCCAAGCGCCAGGAGGCCCGGTCGCTGATGCGTAACAGCCTGCCGAAAGTATCGCCGGGTAGCGATACCTTCTCTGCAGCCAAGATCATGGCCCGGCACAAGGTCCATTACCTGCCGGTGGTGCAGAACGGCAAGCTGAAAGGTATGCTGACTCTCGATCACCTGGTGAGCGAAAGCCTGGCGGCAGCGAGCCTGGTGCTGGACCGCACTCAACGCGAGCCACATGCCGTGCCGGCATGAGGCAGGCATCTGTAAGTAGTACTGGTGTTTGAGACGTTCATATTTCGACAGGCTCAGTACGAACGGTACGAATATAAACCAGAGCCTGCCTCCGTTCGCCCTGAGCCGTCTGTGCCGAGTCGAAGGAGGGAACGGAAGTGTGAAATTCAACTTTACCAATAAGATCGGTTCAGATATCATTACCCGACGGAAAGCGGGACGTGTAGTCCTGCATAAGCTTTGTAAGCTGGGATACTAAGCCAAACAAGGAGGTGTACAGATGGCAATTGAGAGGTGGAGACCTGCCAGAACAATGCGTCCGTGGCAGCCGTTCGGCATGGCGTCGGATTTCGAGCGCTCCATGGAGGACATGTTCCGCCGGTCGTTTTTCCCCGCCCTGTGGGGTGGCTCAGCGACGGAAGGGATGAACTGGGAACCGGCGGTCGATGTGTATGAAGAGGATGGTAACTATGTGGTGAAGGCGGAACTGCCGGGGGTGAAGAAGGACGACATCGATGTGTCCGTCAGCGGGGACACGCTGACCATCAAGGGCGAGCGCAAGGATGAAAAGGAGACGAAAGAGGAGAACTACTACCTTTCCGAGCGCTCCTACGGCAACTTCGTCCGGTCGATGACCCTCCCTTCTACGGTGGATGCGGATAATATCGAGGCCAACTTCGACGACGGGTTGCTGGAGGTCAAGCTGCCCAAGAGCGAGAAAGCCGAAGCGAAGAAAGTCAAGGTAAGCTGACAGCCAACAATCGAGGAGACGTGAAAGGTATGACCAGACTATCACCGTCCCGCTTTCCGGGTCTTTAAAAAAAAGCGGATAATTGTCTGTCATTACGAGTATGTACAGATGTCATTGCGAACGAAATGTGGCAATCTCCTGTTGAACAGGGAGGTCGCCACGTCGTCCGCCGCGGTCGTTAGATCCGCCGTGTGCGGGCGGACTCCTCGCGACGACATATTGTAAAGGGTCCGGCCTCCTCGTGATGACACTCCAGCTTGATGTGTCATTCTGAACTCGATTCAGAATCCAGAGGGGTAGGGCGGGGGAGGCTGCCAGCCGAGGTTGCCCTCCCCATTGCCACCTGGATTCACGCCTGGGCGCATCTACGACCGGATCGGAGTCCGGAATGACACGAGGATAAGGACCTGGATTCCGGCTCGGGGGCCGGAATGACACGAAAGAAGGAATGTCATTGCGAGTCCGCCGCGGCGGACGTGGCAATCTCCGGTTGAACAGGGAGGT
>CAZDMY010000371.1:0-2704 GCA_964506405.1 uncultured Dehalococcoidia bacterium
GATACAGATCATCCCAGCACCAAGCCAGGAGATTATTATTGGGATCCTGGTTTGGGATAGGCTGGTTTGACAGCGTGATTTCGTAATTATCGAAGTTTATCAATCCATTCGACTGCACATAAAATTGTGTATGTTGATCTTCATAAAATGGAAAATCAAATCCTATGGAAAACGGACCGACGTAGTTGTCATCGCTTAATCCGGTAACCAGATTTCCGGTAGAGGAAATATCTATAAAACTAAAAGCTGGTCCGCCGGGTTCATCGCTGTCAATCCAGGTATATCCGAATATATCAGGCCCGCCGCTTCCTTCCGTTACGGGGATTCCCTGACGATCATCCTCTTCTTCCTTTTTAAAATCTCGATTATAATCATCCGGATAAACATGCCGATCGATATCAACAGACTCCTGCCCTTGAATATCCAGGGTGAAAACAAGTGTGCCCGGTCCTGTATTCGAGACCGTCATCACCCGGGAATCTGTACCGCCTTCACACAGCCCGACACTGAACCTGTTAGGATCTATGTCAATATCAGGTGTTGGAATGCAGAATATGTCATCCGATATCGCAAGGGTCAAATCTCCGGATGCGAGTATGGTGAAAACCTCATCCGTATCATACTGAAGATCGGTCCACGTATAAGTTCCCCCGGTAATAACCTGAGTTAAACCGGTAGATGATGAAAGAACACCGGTACCGTCATGTCTCTGCAGGGTCACTGAACTGATATCATCAAGATCCACACTGCCATTGATGTCAGCGGTTCCTACCGAAGCACTAAAGATGTTATTGGAATAGATAGCTGTATCAGGAATACCGAGAAATTCGAATACGGTAGCAATGACTTCCAGCCTGTTCTTATCTGAGCTGTAATCGCTTGAAGTTGAAAACGTGGTGAATCGGGAAGACCCCATGTCCGATGTCACATCAGCGTTTGTCAGCCAGAAATGAAACTGCTCATTATCAGTCACCTGACTTTCGAAAGTGAGATATAAGTCGTAGGTTTCTGAGGTATCATCAGCGGCGGTCAGTTCAGTCATACCAGTAAATTCGATTGTGTTTGATCCAGTTACCCCTGTTTCTGCCACCAGGACACTATCACTGTTTCTAAATATCGCCGCCCGGCGAATGGTATCTCCCCAGTTGGAAACATCGTCGCCAGTTCCTTTTCCTATGGTTAGTGACGAAGCATTGGTTTCGAGATCATCGACATCACTATTGGTTGCGCCCCCATCGCGCAAATCGAATGACCAGACTTTAAGCCCATCCGAAACTGAACTTATAGTCGAATTCTGATAACTTAAATAATCAATATTGGATGGTTCATTGCCGTTGGTGATGATATCCGAGTCATTTGACGGGCCAAGACCGATCCAGACATCGTCTATAGTGATTCCATCTGTAGATGTGGGACTCGTAGCCGGATAATTGTCATATTGACCGAACCTTATCTGGAAGGTATTTGAGACAGTTTGTCCGGCAGCCGTTAAAGCTGCATCGATATCTATTCCAGAAACCTCCTGCCATACACCATTCGCAATACCATCGGGATTAAGATCGTATAAGGGCACCCACGGGTCGCTGCTGCTGCCTCGAACACCAACCTGATCATCAGGTTCGCTCTCGTCACCGTGATCCATGTAATAGAATGAAAGCTCCAGCCGGTTAGACGTTGAATACCCGGCCAGATTCAACTCGGCCGTCAAGTAATTCTGGTTGTAGTTGGGGCTGGAACTCACATCCAGAGTGGCGGCACGAATGCCCCCATGATAAAAGCCCGTACCGGCGGCAAATCTCAGCCTTCCGTATGAATTGGTCTGCTGGTAACTCCAGTCGGGAAGTCCGTTTATTGACGAGGTATTTAAAGTGAATTGAGTGGTGGGTCCAACGCCTTCAAAATCCTCATACCAGGGCAGAGATATTCCACCTATGGCCAACGGAAATGCTTTTAAGGCTGAATAGTTACCTGAGGTAGCCAGATAATCAAATTCGACCGGCGTTCCGATGGGCGCGGTGGGAGAGACAGTAACACTGAAAGATGCGGTATCCGTTGTTGATGCACCGAGTGTCCCGAAACTGTGAGAACCTGAATTAATGGTCAGTTCACTGCATCCGGCTGTACAGTACAACTGACCCAATGTAGATGAAGCATCTGCATGGCCATCGTTTGAAGTTTCGATAAGAATGGTCACCGTCTCCCCGGGATCAAGCCATCCGTTACCGTTACCGCCTGAATCGTCAATCGTGAGGTTACCGGCAGCCAATTCCGGCGCATTCACGGTGATATCGAATTCCGAAATCCATGGAGGAGGAACTTCCTCGATACCTGAAGCATCCACCTCAAAAGTGACAATGTGCTGATCGGCAACGTTTCCAGCAACATCAAAAGCAAATGCATTTGCCTGCGTGGATGTTCCCCCGGCAGGGATTGAACCCCAGACCTGGGTTGAATCTGTAATGGATACATAAGCATCGAGGGTGGAGAGAGAAGCGCTGACACTGGTGGCACCGCCTGTGCCGGCATTCATCAAGGTCATATCCAGCAGAATAGACTCTCCAGAATCGACCTGACCGTTACTGTTACCACTTGAATCATCGACTTGATGATCGGCATATACGACATAGGCGCCCTGAGCCAGTACAGGAACCGTTACCTGATAGGGCCGGTAATTATGGCCGGTTATCGTAAGGGTCGCATCACC
>CAZDMY010000372.1:0-2688 GCA_964506405.1 uncultured Dehalococcoidia bacterium
TTACCTCTCCCTCGAGGGAGAGGCCAGGTGAGGGTGAAAACGGCGTTTACTAGAAATCGTATGGATAACCGAAAACGAGGCGATCTGAAAGCGTTCTTCGAACCCGACTCTGTGGCGGTGATCGGTTCATTGCGCGAGATGCTGGGCACTGCCTACTGGCTGATGAAGAACATGCGGGAATTCGGATTTGGAAAGCCCATCTATCCGGTCAATCCGTCTTACAGCGGTGAAGTTCTTGGTTCCAGAGTATACTCCGCTATCGAAGAAGTCCCCGAAAACGTCGATCTTGCCGTCTTGCTCACGCCGCCCGCAGCAACGCCTGAAACCGTCGCAGCGTGTGCACGTAAGGGTGTAAAAGCGGTGATCGTGCTCTCGGAAGGGTTTGCTGAAACCGGTGAAGAAGGCGTCAGACTCCAGGGGCAACTGACGGATATCGCCCGGCAAACCGGTATTCGCATCATGGGGCCTAATACCTTCGGCACAGTCAATACGAGAAATCGGCTGGCCACCATCGCCCCTTATCTCGATCAGGATAGTATCCAACCCGGAAGCGTCGCACTTTGCAGTCAGACCGGCTCGATCGGGCCTCACCAGATGCCGGTCGGCGATTGGGGTTATCCGGTCAGCAAGATGTGTGATATCGGCAACAAGTGTGATGTGGATGAGGCGGATATGCTGGATTATCTGGCCGATGACCCCCTGACGAAGGTGGTGGCCATGCATTTAGAGGACGTAAAGGATGGCCAGCGATTCATGGAGGCTGCGCGCAGGCTGGTAGCCCGCAAACCTCTCCTGATCCTGAAATCCGGGCGGACCGATGCAGGTGCGAGGGCTTCGGCTTCACACACCGGGTCGTTGATGGTTAACGACCTGGTTTACGATGCAGCCCTGAGGCAGGTTGGTGCGATCCGTGCGGACACCTGGCAGGAACTCTGGGAGATTCCGAAAACGCTGGCATTTCAGCCCCTGCCGAAGGGGAACCGGTTCGGATTCGTTACCTTTACCGGCGGGCAGGGGGTGATCGCCGCTGATGCGGCCGCCGGATGCGGACTGGCGGTTGCTCAATTATCCCCTGATACCTGCCGTCGCTTGAAAGACATCTCACCTCGCCTGGGGATTAACCCTGTTGACGTGGGTCCGGCCATGTCCGATTCGCGCAGCCAGAGTTCGGCTAATCCCTTTGCCACACTGGAGAAAGCGATTGAACTGACGCTGAGTGATCCGAACGTGGATTGTGCCACCATCACATTCAGCACCGGCCGGCAATTAGTACCGATGTATCCGCAGATCGTTGAAATGCTGGCAAACCTGGTTGAGGCCGGCGGGAAAACGGCCAATGTATGGATCTATGGAACCAGCCTTGCGGCAATTGAGGAACTGGCCCGCCAGTTACATGCCCGTCAGATACCCGCCTATTCCGACCTCGATATGGCGATCAAGTCGCTGGGCGCCGCGGCGTTCTATTCCGGCTTCAGACAGAACATGATCGCCGACGAAAAAAACACTGTGGAATAACGTGCCTGGTCCTCGCTCAAGCGTTCCCGAAGGCGCTGCGGGCAAAATGCTCTCTGAGTGTGCCGTACAGGGGTTTGTAGAGGTTGTAGAGGTGATGGTAGATTTCCCCGTTTTGCGGATTCGGCTGGTGGATTTCTGAAATGGAAACCACCTTCTGGCAGGCCTCCTTGACTGAGCGAAATTGACCGGTTCCCACCGCGGCCAGAATCGCTGCTCCATAAGCCGGGCCTTCATCGATTTGAGTGTGGACGAGTTCCACACCAAGAGCATCGGCGATCATCTGACGCCAGAGGCGGCTGCGCGCGCCCCCGCCGGAAACCTGCACCCGATTCGGGATGATATTCAATTCCTTCCCCAGTTCAAGGCAGTCCTTGAGGCTCATGGTAATGCCTTCAATCACTGCACGAGCCATATGTGATTTCGTATGCCTTAAAGAAAGCCCGATAAACGCACCGCGCGCATTCGCGTCGGTATGAGGCGTCCGCTCTCCGGCCAGATATGGCAGGAAAAGGAGCCCTTCCGATCCGGGTGGAACCGAGAATGCCTGCTCGATGATAACATCGTAGGGGTCCATTCCCTGTTTGGCAGCTTCGTCGATTTCCGGCTGACAAAGTGTATCCCGAAACCAGCGCAGCGATCCGCCGGCGGCCAGGGTTACTCCCATCAAATGCCATTTGCCGGGTACCGCGTGGCAGAAGGCATGAAGTCGGCCATATTCATCATGGATGTGTGTATCGGAATGCCAGAAGACGGCGCCGCTGGTGCCCAGCACGCAGGAAGCCGATCCCGTATGAACAACCCCGTTTCCCACCGCTCCGGCCGCCTGATCTCCGCCACCGGCGACTACGGGAATCCCTCCGGGCAAACCGAGGAGACCTGCTGCTTCCGGGGTGAGATTTCCAGTGATTTCGGTAGATTCAAAGCAATCCGGAAGCCATGTGCGGGGAATATTCAGAGCTTCGATAATGCTTTCCGCCCATCTGCGTTCGGCCACATCCAGAAGTAGTGTTCCGGAAGCGTCCGAAACATCGGTCGCGAAGTTACCGCTAAGGCGGTATCGAATGTAATCTTTAGCAAGAAGGATACTGGCAACACGGGCGTAGATTTCCGGCTCATTATCCCGCAGCCACAGGATCTTAGGGGCGGTGAATCCGGGTAATGCGGTGTTTGAGG
>CAZDMY010000373.1:0-2688 GCA_964506405.1 uncultured Dehalococcoidia bacterium
GGATGGCCGGGCCCTCTTCGGATTCCCAAAAATCTGCTGAGCCTTTCGCCGGAATACCGGTGGAAGGGGCGCTTGAACCGATGAAGGGGATGGCAAAGGCAATCACGGAACGGGGCGGACAGGTCTGGCTCGACAGTCCAATCAGGCAGATCATCGTCAGCGATGGGGCAGCCAGAGGGGTGATCGTTGAGCGGCCCGAAGGAATGACGGAAGTGACTGCCCGGGCGGTAGTAAGCTGCATTCCCCCGAGGCTGATGGTCGCTATGGCGGGAAATGAGAATTTTGATTCAGGTTACCTGAAAACGGTCCGGGAGGAAACGGTGGAGCGGTCCACCCCGATCACACACATCTATATCGGCAGCGATCGACCGCTTCTGGAGCAGGAAGGTTTGGTACTGACGGCCCGCACCCGGCGGCTGTTTCAGCTTTACAGTCCGACTGTCACCATACCCCAAATGGCTCCCGATGGCAAACACCTCACCATCGCAGCGGGCATGCCCCGGCCTTGTGTTGAACCTGTAAATCCCAAACGCGAGCTTGAACTAAACCTCCAGGATATCAGGGAAAACCTGCCCGGATTCGAAGAACATGGTGAAATCCTCATGGCCCCGACGTACCACCGGGACTGGCCGCTGTATGGCACTTGGCCGGGAAGGGGGCTCCCCCAGCGAACGCCGGTGGAGAACCTGTATCTGGTGGGTGACCGGGCCCTGCCCAGGGGGCAGGTAGCGGTGATCGGTTGCGCCCGTACTGCACAGATCGTAACGGCTGATATCCAGAAGCGCTTCAAGCCGGGGGGAAAGGCCCCGTCATAGTGAGGTTACCAGGACCGGATGAAATGGAACTTTGATTGGTCGGGAAAATTTGTATTTTATGGGTTTGGTTACACAGTCTACTTAGTTTTCGCTTTAAGGGGATAACGATCAGGATGCTCGATAGACTCAACAGACAAGTCAACATCTATTGCAGGCCAAAACAAATGATCAGGGGATAGAAGTTGCACGTCCAATATCGCTGAAACAGTTGCATCTTTGAACCATGGGAATTCATCAAACGGTAGGAATATCTCCCTGTCTTCAAATAGTAACCAGAATCCATGTTGAGAAATATTGGTTACTTCAACTCTCAAAGTATCTCTGCCATGCGTCTTTGATTTCATCTATATGATCCTCAATAAGCTTTTCAATTAATCGAAGGTCTTTTTCTGTCAGTCCATGATTATAAGCCAATTCTGTTTCAGGTTCAATCCAGAATTTTGCCTCGCCATTGCTTCCATGAACATGGATATGAATTCTCATTTCCTCACGCGAAAAGAAAAGAAAACGAAAACCCCTTGCCCTGAATACGGTCGGACTCATATCACAAGTCTGTAGATTGAAAGTATCATTTGTCCGCCATTTTGTCAAAAAAGCATTCGTCGCGGCTATTGGTATCTATTCAACGAAAAAACCCTGGATACAGCCAAGGTGGATTACATATACAATAAGCCAGTGAAACGGGGGAGACCAGATGTAAATGGCCGTACGAGAGGATTTGAACCTCCGGCATGCAGCTTCCTAAGGTTTACATTATGGCATAAACTTTCGTCATGATCCGGAATGCAAAGACGCGCGAAGCATACGAAGGCGACTGATCCTTCTGCTATATAACTGTTCGTATCCCGTAATCATAACAACTTCTTGAATTCTTCAACGGTCAGACCTGCATCTTTGATGATCCCGCCCATTGTATAAGCATTGATGGAATTCGAATGAGGAATGGTGATGATTCGTTGACCATCGGTCATGGAGGTGTGTTTACTTTTCCTGGTTACCCAGAAGCCGGCCTTCTGCAGTGCAATTACAGCGCGTTCAAGGGAGTTTGGGCATGCCTATGAAACTTCAATCAGGCGAGTATTACCGCCTTTAGTCAGTTCCTCAATGGTGTCCAAATAGACTGCGATAGCATCCCTGATGTTTTCAAGGGCTTCTTCTTCGGTTGCTCCCTGAGACCAGCAACCCGGCAGTCCCGGACAACAGATTGAATATCCCTCTTCATTCTGCTCAAGTTTAACTTTGTATTGCATCCTGCCTCCCTCTAATTTCTAGAGAGTGATCCTATTATGCCATATAACCTGATTCGTTCCCCAATATGGGTGGATCGCCATATGGCATTACACAAATAGAGTGGGGACTGTCCGAAACTGTAGACAGGATGAAGGTCAGGCTGTCCGAAATTGCATGGTCTTTTACTTTCGTAGCGCGACCCTTCAGGGTCGCAAATAGGCGAGGCTGAAGCCTCGCACTACGTTTTGTGGTGCCTGAGCCGTTATTCTGAAGTTTTCGGACAGCCTGCAGAAATCATCCGCATCGACGGCGTTGACATAAACTGAAGGTCCCCCTGATAAGGGGGATTCAGGGGGTTTAACTAAGCTGCAATCCCCTTTCGAGAATTTTTCTCGTTCCCACGGTCTCCGTGGGAAAAAACGCCCAGGACGCTCCCGCGCCTTATTCAAATTCAGTCATTTGCCATTGCAAATTCTTTTGCCATTTGAGCTTTGAAATTGGTCATTCGCTCCCGACTCCCGCCCCCGTCGTGTCATTCCGGACCGCGATCCGGAATCCAGGGGCAGCGGGATGTGGAACTTCGAACTCCGAACTTACAACTCGGCACTCAGTACTCGGCACTCGGCACTAAATTGGTATTATG
>CAZDMY010000374.1:0-2681 GCA_964506405.1 uncultured Dehalococcoidia bacterium
CTTTTTCGATGTTGTAGAGTGTCGTGCGACTGATGCCTGCACGATCGGCCAGTTCCTGTGCCGTCATCTCCCGTTCCGTGCGCCCCACACGGATCAGCTTGCCAAGGAGCGAAAGCGCCTGGCGGGTCACGCGGGAGTAACTTCTCTTGCGCTTCATGGCGCACCTGCCTTTTGTCTGGTTAAATGAACGCAAAGCATCTTCGCGTTCAGGTTATTAGACATCATACACGAGCAGACGTCGTCTTGTCAAAGTGATGTTCAGCTTAATGGACGTGAGGCTTCTTAATGTCCGCTTAAATGAACATATCAATGGTGGCGCTCTACGAGAAAGCTTCCTCGATATCGTCGGCAGAGCCCTTCGTGCGCTCGCCGATCCTGAACTCAAGTTCGAGGGCGGCAAGGATAGAAAGCAGTGTGTTCAGCTTCACCGTTTCGCTGCCGGTCTCGACAATGGATATCGTGCCTTGGCGAAGTCCAGACCGTTCGGCGAGGTCGCTCTGCGTCCAGTCACGGCTCTTGCGCGCGCGTTGGATGATGCTGCCGATCTGTCTTGAGGTGCGTGCGAGTTCGGTCATTCTCAAAATATACGCTATATCGAATAAAACAACAATATGCGCTGTAACGTATATTGCGCGCAAGAATCTGTGAAAAATGCCCGTCCGGTGTACCGACGGTGCGCAAAGCGGCTGAGCGCCATAGAGCTCCGAGCCTCACCAGCAAAGCAGGGCGGGCGTGTGTACCCTGCATCTTCTGCGCCGCCACACCCCCATCAGTAAGTGAGGGGTACGGACGGCTCCGGCGAAGCAGGGCGATTGATGTCTTCGGATATCTGCGCCCGCCTCGATGACGCGAAGAGGTTTCTCAGAACCCTACATGAAGGCGAGCCCGACTTCGAAGTGATCTCTTGCCCGCAGTCGGCCGGATTGCTGCGTGGTGCGGAGCAACTCTGGATAGAATTTGGTTTTTTTGCCTAACTTCTTGAGAGATACCGAATTTTGCCGTATTTTCCCATTTGAATTTGCTTCTGCAGGGCAGCGATGACCACTGACATACTAACCATAAAAGAGGTGGCGGCGTATCTTAAGCTGAAGGAGAAGACTGCCTACCGACTGGCCGCTGAAGGCAAGATACCAGGGTTCAAGGTCGGTGGTTCGTGGCGGTTTCGGCAAGCCGAGATCGACAAATGGATTGAAACGGAAATAGTTAGAAAAGCGCAACGAACATGACAGGCACGTTCTACGAGCAGCCAATTCTGAATTCACCTTACGAAGAGCCGGCACGTCACCACGCGCTTGATGAAGAAGGTCAGCCGACCGACCAGCCGCCGGTTGCGGGCCGACGTCGTTCCGAATTGATCACGCCGGTTCCCAAACCTCGGAAGCGCCGAAAGAAAGCAGATCACAAACAGACGGCGATGGACCTAAGCACGGGTGACGGCATTTCATCCGAGGAACAGGAATACAACCCCACTCCCATTATCAATGAAATCCGCTCGCGCGTTGCGGCCTGGCGAAAGCTTCCGAGCCCGACAGACTGGGGGGTTACCCCGGCGACGGCACGCCTCCTGCAACACTGGCGACATCACGACTTTCAAGGCATTCGACCATTCTTCTGCCAGGTCGAGGCTGTCGAAACGATCATCTGGCTCAGCGAGGTTGCCCGAAACCAAAAAACCCACAAGCACATCTGGGATCATATTGTAGGAGCCAACGAGCAAGCTAACCCGGAGCTTCTGCGGCTTGCGCTGAAAATGGCGACAGGGGCTGGCAAAACAACCGTTATGGCGATGATCATAGCGTGGCAGACAGTCAATGCTGTCCGCTCGCCGACCAGCAAGCTGTTCACACGCGGCTTCCTGATTGTTACGCCCGGGATCACCATCCGCGACCGTCTACGCGTACTGCAGCCGAACGACCCTGACAGCTACTACATGACACGCGAACTTGTCCCCGCAGACATGCTAGGCGATATCAACAAAGCCAAGATTGTCCTCACCAATTATCACGCCTTCCAGCTTCGGGAGCTGATGGACACGAACAAGGTGGGCAGATCACTGTTGCAAGGACGTGACGAAACGCTCAAGACACAGGAAACTGAAGGACAAATGGTCCGGCGCGTAGCTGAAGAGCTAATGGGGCTGAAAAATATCGTCGTGATCAACGACGAAGCGCACCACTGCTACCGCGAAAAGCCTGACAACGAAGATATTGGCGATCTCAAAGGCGACGAAAAAAAAGCTGCTGAAGACGAAAACAAGGCGGCGCGTCTCTGGATTAATGGGCTTGAATCCTTCAAGCGAAAACTCGGTGTGCGAGCTGTCTACGATCTTTCCGCTACTCCTTTCTTCCTCAGTGGTTCCGGTTGGGCCGAAGGCACGCTCTTTCCATGGACGGTTAGTGACTTTTCCCTGATCGATGCCATTGAATGCGGGATTGTAAAGCTGCCGCGCGTGCCGGTCGCCGACAATATCCCTGGTGCTGAGGTGCCGATCTTCCGGAATCTTTGGGAGCATATCGGGAAAGATATGCCCAAAAAGGGCAAGCTCACGGGTGATCCGCTTGAGCTGCCGGACAAGCTCAAGACGGCTCTACACGCGCTATACAAACATTATGAAGAAACATACCAAAAATGGGATCGCGCCGGGATCGAGACGCCGCCGGTTTTCATTGTTGTATGCAACA
>CAZDMY010000375.1:0-2672 GCA_964506405.1 uncultured Dehalococcoidia bacterium
CGGATGGCATTGGCCAGTTCAGATGAACTCGATTCCTTTAAAACGTAGGCTTGAGCCCCGGCCCGAAGCGCCTCCACCACATACACCTCGTTGGCATACATGGAAAGAATAATCACGCGGGTGTCCGGACAGCGTTTGCTCACCTGCCGGGTGACCTCGATCCCGTTGATATCCTTCATCATCATATCCAGGATGGCGATATCCGGCTTCAAACTTTCGGCAAGCTGCACCGCCTCCACCCCGCCCCCTGCTTCTCCCACCACGCAAAAACCCTCTTCGTCCTCCAGCAGCGAGCGGATCCCTTCGCGTACCACCTGGTGATCGTCAGCCAGCAGGATGTTTAACTTAGTCATACTCAACCTTTCCCTTCGCCTTTGTGCCATCAAGTGGAATGGTCACCCAAAGCGTCGTACCATAATTCGGTGAGGTATCGATCTCGATATTTCCGCCGAGGAGGCCTACCCGCTCTTCCATGCCCACGATCCCGTTGCTCGCCTCCGGCCGCATACTAGCAAAATCGAATCCTCTTCCGTGATCCTCTACCCATATTTTCAGGATATCGTTCTCCGTTCTGACATCCAGCAGGATATCCTCTGTCCCCGAATGGCGTGTGGCGTTGGTCAGCGCCTCCTGCACCACCCGATATGCGGTGAGGGACACCTCCTCAGGGATCTGCATATCCAATCCGCCATGTCTGAAATCGATGGCAATGCCGGTCCGCTCCTTCAACCTCTCCACCTGCCAGAACAGTGTCGGCAGTAAACCGAGATCCTGTAGCATTCGAGGGGATAGCTCGGAAGACATTTCTCGTATCTGCCGGACCATTTCTTCCGTCACTGAGACGGCTTTGGCGATGGTTTCTTTCACACCGGGGCTGGCGGTTCGGACGGCTTTATCCAGCAAGAGCTTCAGCACGGTCACCGACTGACCGACTTCATCGTGAAGGTCCTGCCCGATAGCCCGGCGTTCCTCTTCCTGTAACCGGAGCAGCCTTCGGGAAAGCGCCCTCAGCTTCTCCTCAGTCTGCTTCAACTCGGTCACATCATGCGTGGTGCCCACAAAACGCAACGGGTGGCCTTCATCGTCATATTCCACCTCTCCCTGCTCGTGCACTATACGTTCGACGCCGTCCCTGCGGAGGATACGGTGATCGACATTGTACAATACCCGTTCATGAATCGCTTCGTTTATGGAAGTTTCCAGTAATTCCCGGTCATCGGGGTGAACATGGTGCATGAACGACTGGAAAGTGGGTATGATCCCGCCCGGATCGTATCCCAGGATACGATACATTTCATCCGACCAGTAGATAACCTCGGATGCGAGGTCCCATTCCCAGCTACCAACCCGTGCGATCCGCTGGGCCTCGGACAGGCTGGCCTCGCTGTGCTTGAGCGCCTGCCGCGCCTCACGCCGCTCGGTAATATCGCGGCTGATCCCCAGTAGCAGGCTGAACTGATCGTGCGGACCGGCCAGCGGCCGAATATTGTGTTCGGCCCACAATGTCGAGCCATCCTGGCATATAACTTCCAGCTCGATGTTACGGGAACGGTAAAACGCCTCTTCCGATTCCAGGGGAAGCTCGGCGTTGGCGATTGATTCATACATCGCCTGCGAGGCTTTTTCAAACGATTCCCTGGTGAGTATCTGGCTGGCGTGCATACCCCTCATTTCTCCACTATCATATCCGGTGATGGGGGTGATAGACGGGCTGGCGTACACAAAACGCATATCGGTATCCATCAGCCAGATCACGTCAGCTACGTTCTCGGTTACCAGCCGGTAGAGCTCGCTGGTGGACCGCGCCATCTCTTCGGCTTCACGTCTGCGCCCGATTTGCTCCAGGAGCATCAGCAGATTCTCCTGATTCACCGGCTTGGTCAAGAAAGCGCCGATTCCTTTCCGACCGACCATGTCGGAGGCCATCTCAACGGTGGCATGACCGGTGATGATTAGCGATTCCAGGCGCGGGCTGTGATGCCGCAGGCTTTGAATAAGCTCGGTGCCCCACATATCGGGAAGCCGGATATCCACCAGAGCGATATCGAAATGGTTTTCGGCCACCGCCTCGATCGCATCCGTCCCCGAATGGCGCACCGCGGGCTCGTATCCCTCCATCTCCAGCAGCTCTTTGAGGCTTTCGGCCAGCGCCTCATCGTCATCCACGATGAGGATGGAAAGTGAGGGGTTTGTGTTGCTGGTTGGTTGGTTCATTGGTTTAGTTGGTTGTTTGGTTTGCTGGTTTATGATTGGTTCATTGGTTCGTTGGTTGTGCTGGCTGGTTTGTACCGAGAACCTCCCTCTCCCTTGAGGGAGAGGTTAGGTGAGGGTGAAGTTCCTGCTGTGCTTCCTTCGTTTACCATGTCATCTGGCTTTCCTGGCATTTCCCCCTCTCTCTAGCTCTCTCCCCCGAGGGGCGAGAGGACTCTTACGCCTCCCAACCCCTCGCGCTCCCTTATTAATATATCATCACGAGGAGGCCACTGCCTTATTAATATGTCATTACCAGGAGCCGGAGGCGACGTGGTCGCCAGATGCGCCGTGGCGTATGATCTCCCCATTCAACCGGAGATTGCCACGCCCGCTGTCGCGTGCTCGCAATGACAGCCCCTTCTTCGTGTCATTCCGGCCCCCGAGCCGGAATCCAGGTGGAGAGGAGAAGGGCAACCTCA
>CAZDMY010000376.1:0-2656 GCA_964506405.1 uncultured Dehalococcoidia bacterium
CGGGAATGACGATCACCTGTTCTGCCAACTGCCGGCTCTTTTGGTACGATTCCCGCTTAAGTTTATCCGCAGCGTGCGGACGTTATCGGCAAATATACAGACATTGCCCTTAGTTACTATTGTGAAACGCCGGTACTATCTGGGCGGTATCGTAATAATGTAACTGGCTGGCGATCAGCCCGTCCTTCAGGGTAAAGACCTGCACCCACTGGTGATCGTAGAACTTACCGGTAGATCTCACTTGACATTGATGCCTTCCCTCAATGATTACCTTGTCGCCCTGAGCCAGTACCGCCAGCGTATCCATCACATAGGGCTGTACCGCACTCCACATGTCCTTGATAAACTCCAGTATCTGCTGCCTGCCCCGCCGCGGCTTGGCCCAGGACAGTTCAGGGGGTGGATTCAGACTTACCGGGGATTCCCAGTATACATCTTCAGCCAGCATATCCATTGCAGTCTGAATATCCCCCGATCCTATCGCACTGATAAAGGTCTGGACTACCTGGAGATTCCTTCGCTCTTTTGCTTCCATCTTTTATTCTCAATCGGAGCGCTTCCAGATCATTCGGGCTATTTGTACACCACCGTCTACCATCATGGAAGGGCTGGTTAGTATCAGTCTATTGTTATCAATAGCGATTTCTCTCTCCTGGGTCCTTCCGGCCCAGTCGGGGAACATGCTGTTTTCGATATGGTGAACAATTCGTTCACTGCTCTGAAGTTCAAATATGCCATTATAGGCTCCGTAGGTTTCAAGAGCCACCACGCTGCCATCGACAGCCTGGAACAACGCCCCGTCAGCCGGCATGTTCTGGACCGACATTCGTCCATCATCGAAGTAAATAAGTATTCCCTGAAGCTCCTGCCCCAACGGATAACTGACCTTATCCTCCTCATCACTGAATCTGGATGAGATCAGTTTCCAGGTCCCGATAATCGCTTCGCGGTGCACCTCAGATTCTTCCACCTCCTCCGCCTCATCGATAATCCCCTCCTTCAGCGCCTGTTTATTCAATACGGGAACGGGCTGGCAACAATCAAGCACCGGATCATACATCGTGCGGTAAGAGCCATCGTTACCGAGCCGGGCCATGGCCTCATAGTTCTGCAGCATATAGGGGCATTCGTCGTTGAAACAGATGTACATGTATTCGTTCGGCCAGGTGGTGAAGAGTGTTTTGGGAACGGCCCACTTTCGCATTCTCTCACCGCAGTAGGGGCAGCAAAGCGTATCCTTTATATCACGCTTACGTTGATCGATCACTTCTTTTTCCGGCATGGCACCTTTATCGTCGCTCATCTTAAACCTTCGTCATACAAAAAATTTACGGCCTCCATATAAATGGTACCACACACATGACAATCCCTAAACCCGGAAAGACCCACGTAGAAAAGGCAACGAGCGCTGCAAAACCCCACAAACTCAAACCGGCAGCCAGGAATATCGGTTTTTCTGCTTTTCTGCCGAATACCAGGTATCCCGCCCCAACAGCGCCAAACATGAAACCAGCGATCAGTGCGACCGGACTATGGTCCATTATCCCTCCTCTCTTTTTCAACCCAGTAAGTCTGCTTGTGTCCCCTGCCCTGAAAGCGCTGCATTTCTTTTATGGCTTTTTCCTCTGTATTAAATCGCTTCATTACATACTGATTTCCGTGGTCGTCCTGTCGTTTGAGAAGCCAGTGAACCGGTGATTCAGGCATATTCTACAACCCCGAATCCAACTTGTTCAGAAAATCCCTCGCGAATTTATCCACCGCTCCCCAATCCGTATATTCATAGAGTTCCTTTTTCGTGTTAGTATCGGCGCCAACCTTGCGGGCCACCAGCTTGGCCATATACCGCCTGAAGAAGTTGTAGTGAGGATATCGTAAGGCCCCGGCGAATGCGCCCGTATGGACCGGTTGAAGTCCAGTGTACTGAAGGAAATCCTGAATAAATTGCGCTACTTGTTTCTGATCCTCGGACTTGTCTGAAGTCGCGGTAAGACAAACACAATAGTAAGCGGTAGGAATCCGGTTGAAAGACTCTTTGTGTTGCTTGACCAGCTTACGGACCGATATCTGGTGCTGGCCCATATAGATTGAGGTGCCGATGATAGCAGCATCAAATCCATCCGGCGAAAAGTTGTCCGAAATCTTGTTCCCTTGAAGCATTTCCACCTGGTGATCGCGCTGCTGAATCGCTTCAGCAATCCGCCTGGCGATTCTCCGGGTTTGCCCGTAGTTGGTTCCGAATAAAACCAGAATTCTTGCCATAGTTCAATTGCATCGCTTCATATATTAGCCGCATTTGGTATATCCGCATCCGTAACAGATATGGCAGCCTTCCTGATAAACGAGTAACCCACCGCATTCAGGGCATTGCCCACCCATCACTCCGTTCCCGGAAGAACCGTTACCTCCTGACTTGGAGAGTTGTACTTCACCATAATCCCCATCCCCGTTTCTGGGGACCTGCACCGGTTGATGTTTCATTTGCCTTTCCAGCACCGTGCCAATGGCATCAGCGCACGAAAGGACGGCGTGGCCACCAGCCCAGGCGATTGAAGGGCAGCGAATTCCTTTCAGATGCTTGACTACAGTTTCAACACCAATTCCGGCCCGAAGGGCCATGGAGATCAGGCGTGCGATCGCCTCCAGTTGCGCGGAG
>CAZDMY010000377.1:0-2635 GCA_964506405.1 uncultured Dehalococcoidia bacterium
CGGCAGGTGTACAGTAGATTGTTCCTTTAAACCCTTCCCTGACCAGTTTTGGCAACAGGCCGCAGTGATCCAGGTGTGCGTGGGTGATCAGTACCGCATCGATGGTGTCCGGTGGCACCGGAAACGGAGTCCAGTTCCTGCCTTTGAAATCCCGCTCCTGATATAGACCGCAGTCGACCAGTATTCTCATATCGCCGGCTTCCAGCATATGGCAGGAACCTGTAACATTCCGAGCAGCGCCGAGGAATTTTAGTTTCGCTCTCATGGGTTACCTGTTTAGAGCCTTTTTGCCGACGATTTCGTTTCGCAGGTACCACTCCTGTACGACTTCGACTACCTGATCGGGATCGTCACAGGCTCGAAGCAGGTCCATATCCTCAGGAGAAATAAATCCCCGGGCAAGCGCGTTGTTTTCCATCCAGCTCATCAATCCATGCCAGTAATCCGTTTTGAAGAGGATTACCGGGAAAGGCTCGATCTTTTCGGTTTGTATGAGGGTAACCACCTCCGTCAGTTCGTCCAGTGTCCCCAACCCGCCGGGCATGATCACAAACGCTGTGGCGTACTTTACCAGCATCACTTTTCGGGCAAAGAAATGATGAAACCTGATAGCTTGTGTGGTATATGGATTTTGTGATTGCTCCGAAGGCAGGTCGATATTTAGCCCGATGGAGGTCCCACCGGCCTGAAAAGCCCCTTTATTGGCCGCTTCCATAACGCCGCCGCCGCCGCCGGTGATAATGGTAAATCCCACTTCCGCCAGCCTGCGGGCGATTTCCTCAACCTCAGCATAAAGTGGTTCGTCTTTCTGCAAACGTGCCGAACCGTAAATGGTGACCGCCGGGCCAATAGCCGAGAGTTCGTCGAACCCTCCCACTAATTCTCCGATGATCCTGAACATGCGCCAGGACTCATCCTTGTTCATTCGGTTAATTTCGTATAATTCCGGCATATTAAATCCCTTATTGCGATTTATCTACAGGGATCCCCAGATAACGTCTACCCCTCGTTCGACGAGTTGGTTTACGTGGGTGTAAGCACCGCTGCTAAGCGGATTCCACTCAATGTGTACGGTATCCCCCGATCCAAGACCACTATTATTTACCAGTGGTTGTATACTGGAAATACTGTTGTGAGATAAATCCACGAAGTTCAGCGATGTACAGTACTGTAGACCAGCCAGGTCGGCAATATCGCTGTGACTGGCGTTGAGCGTGGTAAGCCCTGCCAAATCCGCCGCCAGAATAGTGCCGCTTGGTTTACCTATCGCCTCTCGTATAGCCGATTCGAGATTGTCATCAGGGAACGAAACGGCATCGTCAGGTGAATGCGTCGGTGGCGGAGCCGTCGTTTGTGGCGGAGCCGTTGTCACTGGTGGCTGGGTTGTATGGGGTGGCACAGTTATCGGAGCCGTAGTTGGGGGGGGAGTTGTTGTCTCCGGTGGCTGTGTTGTTGGCGGTGGTACCGTCGTTAAAGGCGGCTGAGTAGTGGGAGCCGGCTGGGTTGTTTTGGTTGGCGATGGTTGAGTTGTTGGGGCGGGTGTGCTCTTATCTGGTGTTTTGCCATGCGTAATACCGGGATGCAATGTGGGTTCGCCGGTGTCTTTTGCCGTATCGTCTCCGCCACCGCCACATCCGCTCAAGATCAGGCAGATTGCAGATACCACAACTAGAATTGCAGCCAGTCTACTCATAACAACATCCTCCCTGAAAAAGTTTACATAAAATTTGGGCTAAGGCTTCCTAATCCGTCCCTTATTACTGTACCAGAAAGTTGTCGAAAGCCTCAACTGCGTGGGATTGCACTTTATGCTTGCGTTTGACGATATAGAAATCGCGGGAAAGCTCAATGCCGCGAATAGTCGTTACCTCGATCAGGCCGAGTTTCAGTTCGTTCTGGGCGGCGCGTTCGGAAACAATGGAAATCCCGACTCCTGCCTGAACCGCACGTTTGACGGATTCCGTACTGCCCAGAGTCATCACCACATTGAAAGACTCCGGGCTTATTCCCACCTCGTTCAACTTGTTTTCCATAACGGTCCGCGTTCCCGAACCTTCTTCACGCAGGACAAAGGGCACACCGACCAGGGAATCCGGCGAAACGGGATTTTCTCTGAGCCATTCATTATGCGGGGGGGCAATAAGTACCAGCTTGTCGCTGACAAAGCGGGTGAATACCAGTTTCTCGTTCTTCTCAACCGCGCCAACGACACCGATCTCCAGATCGCCGTTGAGGATCTTTTTAGTAATGGTCTTGGTATCGGCAATGATCATTTCTATGGCAATAGCCGGGTAATTCGATCGAAACTGCTGCAAGATATCCGGTAGAATGTATTCCCCCGGAATCGTACTTGCCCCGATGAGGATTTCGCCCCACAGCAAGTCCTGCAGTTGATGAACGGCCAGTTGAGCTTCCGCAGTCAGGCCCAGTATCTGGATAGCATACTGGTAGAGCAGTTCCCCGCTTTTGGTCGGTACGGTTATTCTTCCGGACCGGTCGAGAAGCCGCGTGCCCAGTTCATCCTCAAGCGCCGCAATCTGAAAGCTGACCGTTGGCTGGGCCAGATTCAGCACCTCGGCTGCGGAGGTGAACCCTTTTTTTTTTGACAACCGTGCAGAATAATTCCAGTTGTTTT
>CAZDMY010000378.1:0-2622 GCA_964506405.1 uncultured Dehalococcoidia bacterium
AAAAAGACAAACGCCGTGAACCCTTTGACCGGGAAAAACTGCACAGGGGCATTGCGAAGGCTTGTGAGAAACGTCCCCTGCCCGCCGGAACGGTAGATAAAATGGTTGATGAAATCGAATTCGAATTGCGCCGTATGGGCCGCACAGAGATCACCGGATCGAAAATAGGGGAAATGGTCATGGAGAGGCTACTGCGCCTGGACCAGATTGCCTACATCCGTTTCGCCAGTGTCTATCGCTCGTTTGCCGATATCAGCCATCTGAAAAAGGCAGTGGACGATCTTATCTCCGAGCCGGAACGCGGCAGCCAGTTGCCGCTTTTAACTGAAGATCTGACTGAGTAGATTTTTCCCACTCTATATTTGGTATTTGGAATTTGACATTTCCCAGCAGGAGGTTGATATGGCTACCAAACAGGGCAGGCCCACCAGTACTTCGATCGCGCAGCTTAGGAACCGGATCGCCAAGGCCGTGTTTGCCGCGGCGGAATCATCCGGCCTCCCGGACCGGGAAATGGTGGAACAAATGGTCGAACAGGTGATCGGGAGGCTGGACTGGCTGCAACCGGCATCAGGCGTGCTCCCCGGAATGGAGGAACTGGTTCCTCTGGAAACGCGTAAGACCGGGATATCGGAAGCGGAAATCCAGGCCAAAGTACGTGAGGTGCTGGCGGAAGTGACGCTGGCACCGGTTCGGGAGGCGGCAAAGCAGCCGAAGCCAACTGAGGCCGAAAAATCAGAGGCAAAAGAGAATGAAATCCAGCTTTCCACCAATGCCCGGATTGTGCTCGAACGGCGATACCTTCGGAAAGATAAAGACGGTAATCCTGTCGAGGCACCCGAAGACCTGTTTCGGCGGGTAGCGCAGTTTATCGCCTCCGCGGAAAAGATATTTAACCAGAAAGCGGATATCTTTGCAACCGAGGAGGATTTCTATCAACTCATGGCTAAACTGGAATTCCTTCCCAATTCGCCTACTCTGATGAATGCCGGAAGGGAACTGGGTCAGCTATCGGCCTGCTTTGTGTTGCCGGTGGAAGATTCCATGGAATCCATTTTCGATGCGGTAAAACACACCGCGATGATCCACAAGAGCGGCGGCGGCACCGGATTCTCATTTTCAAGGCTGCGCCCGGAAAGCGACCGCGTTGGCTCAACCGGCGGTGTGGCCAGCGGTCCGGTATCCTTTATCAAGGCTTTCGATGCTGCGACGGATGTGATCAAGCAGGGGGGCATGCGCCGGGGGGCCAATATGGGAATCCTGAATGTGGACCACCCTGATATTATGAGCTTCATCACTGCCAAGGAAAATAACAATATACTGAACAATTTCAATCTTTCGGTGGCCGTCACCGAGGCGTTCATGGAGGCGGTGGAAAGAGGCGGTAAGTACGATCTTATCAATCCACGCAAGCAGGAAATCGATGGACAACTGGATGCGAAAGAAGTCTTCGATAAAATGGTGGAGCGCGCCTGGGGCAACGGCGATCCCGGTGTAGTTTTCCTCGACAGGATCAACCGGGATAATCCCACCCCGCACCTCGGTGCCATCGAAAGCACGAATCCCTGTGGGGAGCAGCCGCTTCTGCCTTATGAAAGCTGCAACCTGGGCTCTATCAATTTGTCTAAAATGATCGGCGAACAAAACGGCACCCCGGTGATCGACTGGGATAAACTCAGGCAGGTAGTAAGAAGCTGTGTTCGTTTCCTGGATAACGTCATCGAGATGAACCAGTTCCCCCTGCCTGAAATCGAGAAAATGACAAAAGCAACTCGGAAGATCGGCCTTGGCGTGATGGGGTTTGCCGATATGCTGATCCGGCTGGGGATTCCTTACGACAGCGATGAAGCACTGAATGTCGGCGGGAAATTGATGCAGTTTATCGATGATGAAGCCAGGCAGGCCTCCATCGACCTGGCGAAGGAGAGGGGACCTTTCCCCTCATTCAAAGGAAGTGTATACGATAAACCAAAGGCAAAGGGGATACGTAATGCCACCCGGACCACTATTGCCCCGACCGGTACGCTGAGTATCATTGCCGGCTGTTCCAGCGGTATCGAGCCGTTATTCGCTTTGAGCTATTTCCGGCAGATACTGGATAATGACAAGCTGGTCGAGGTACATCCCATTTTTGAGGAGGTCGCCCGGCGCGAGGGATTTTACAGCGACGAACTGATGCAGAAGCTGGCGGAAACCGGCAAGATCCGGGGTATGGAAGGGATTCCCGAGTGGGTACAGGAGGTATTCGTCATTTCTCATGATATCATGCCTCCCACACATATCAAAATGCAGGCTGCTTTCCAGCGGCATACCGATAACGCAGTATCCAAGACCATCAACTTCCCCAACCGGGCCACACAGCAGGATATTGCCGACGCATATATGCTGGCTTACCATGAAGGATGCAAGGGAATCACCGTTTACCGGGACGGCAGCCGGGATGTTCAGGTGCTGAATATAGCTGGCAAGGGCAGGGAAGCCGTTGAAATCCCGGAAGAAGGCCGCATGTCCCCCCGTGAACGCCCGGCAGTGACGTTCGGAGTCACTGAGAAGATGACCACGGGATGCGGCACTTTGTATGTAACGGTTAACTCGGACGAAGGGGGTATCTGTGAGGTTTTT
>CAZDMY010000379.1:0-2289 GCA_964506405.1 uncultured Dehalococcoidia bacterium
ACGAATGCCGGCTATCGCAACTGGTAAAGTGTGCCATCCGGTTCGATCCAGTACTCATAACGGGCCCTGTCCGCCCCCAGGATCATGTTCAAAGGCGTAATGCTCCCACTTAGCACATAGGCATCGACGATATCGATCAAACCGCCGTCCGTTATATCGTCGGTGGCATTATCCTGCGAACTAACGACAGCCAGGATCCGTTCATCGGAATGCAATTCTTCGATGGGCGGGGTGGCGCTCTCCTTCATCAAACGAATGCCATTCCTGATATCCCTCCATTCTTCCTCAGCCCGATCGTCATCAAAAGTGCTCCCAGGAATGAGAGAAAGGACGAAAATGCCCGCAATACCAACAGCGACCGCAGTCACCAGTCCCCGCCCGCGCTTGGTCTGTAGAAAAGGTTTCTTCTTTTTCTTGCTCATTGTTCCCTACACTATGTCGTTAGATACAGCATCAATACTTCGATCATCTGGGCATAGGTTATATTATCGATCAGGTAATCCATCAATGCATCGAGCATCTCGGAGTATTCGATCTTCCAGTTATGATTCGTATCGTAAATCCATGGATCCCAAGTCGGAACGGTCTCATCCACACCCATATCCACCGTACCACCCATGATCCGCGCATCCCCTTCGAAATCCTGAACCATGCCGGTTGCCTGGATTGCCGCGTTAGACCCGCTGTCGATACAGGGGGAGGTGGGCATCAGGTGGAAATCGCCACTGCCGGGATTGGCAAACATGGGTGTCCCACTGATATTGCCGTCTCCCGGGTATCCTCCCTGGACGTTGGAATAGGTAAGAACTGGGTTAGCTGAAGCGTTCCTGATTTCGTCACCGATGTCTCCGCAGGTATCTCCCCAGAGTATGCAGTTGGTAATCGTTGGTGTGCAGTCATAATTGAATATGCCGCCGCCATTGGAGGAAGCATAATTACCGTAGAAAGTGCAGTTGGTGATGGTAGATGACGACCGGTAATTGTCCACTCCGCCACCATCCCCGTTCATACCGATTCCTAATGCCTGATTCTCAAAGAACGTGCAGTTTGTAATCGAAGGCGATCCTAGCAGATTGTACATCCCGCCACCAAACTCTGCGGCATTTGCTGAGAAACGGCTGTTTGTCACATCAGGTGAAGATTCTTCGTTGTATAGCCCGCCACCGTACTGGTTGACTGTATTGCCATTGAAGTGAGATTTGTCAATTGCAGGATCTGACATTAGATTGTAAACCCCGCCGCCGTTGGTGCCCGAGTTATACCAGAAAGAACAATCCGAAAGGATAGCGTCGGAATTTGAGTTCGCCATCCCACCGCCGTTCCGGGTAACCTGGTTATCTTCGAACCTGGATTTGCCAATCGTTGGCTGCGATTGCAGGTTGTACATCCCGCCGCCATCGACTGACCAGTTTCCTGAAAACGCGCTCTTATATACGGTTGGAGAAGCCATTTGATTATACATACCGCCGCCAAAGCTTTCCTCACCGGTCGCCTCATTTTCGGCAAAGGTGCATCGGGTGATAGCCGGGCAGGAGCCCTCTTCGTTGACCATCCCGCCACCTGCCAGTGTTGCGGTATTGCCACTGAAATTACAATTATAGATTTCCCCGTACGGCGCATACATCGAAAGCTCGAAGGTCTCGGTGCCCAGGAACAGGTAATTCTCGGTATATTTCACCGGTACCGGCAGGTTTTCATCTACCGACCACCAGAAGGTGTTGGTGGCATCCGGCAGAGCTCCACCCGTTCCATTGGCTTCCACCTTATAGCATTCGAAGGTTCCCAAAGGTACAGTAACATTCTCGATATCCGTTACCTGGGCGTTCCAGTTCATTTCTTCATGGAAGAGGAAGATGGGAAGGTCAACCTCTGTCTGGTAAGTCCATGCTGAATTCAAAGACAGGTTCGAAGGACGCCCGGTGTAATCATAAGCCCGGGCAACGTCCAAATTGATCCCTCCCATGACATTCGCATATAACGGGACCGTTTCTTTGATCAAGTCATGATGAATCATCGCCCGTTTTTCGGTCGGGCCGGACAGACTCACAGGCATATCCATAGGAGGGGTAACGCCCCCGGGATACGGATATCGCCGCTGGGCATCCCCGTTTATCTCTGCATCGGAAACATAGGTTAAGTTCCCGTTAAACATATCGGTGCCGGTGACGGTATAATCCCAAACCGTATCATTGGCCAGCGTAAACCAGCTTCCGGAAACTCCTATTTCGTTGCAGTTGTAATTGACCGTATAAGTCCACCTCGATCCGATGGCCGGCCCCGATCCGGGCT
>CAZDMY010000379.1:2299-2605 GCA_964506405.1 uncultured Dehalococcoidia bacterium
AGGGGTATTCCGAATTGAACATCCCGCCGCCGCTGCTGCGAGTGCCGGTGGCGTGGTTGTCGGCAATGGTGCAACTGGCGAAGGTTGGCGTGCCCTGAACGTTGTAAATGCCGCCGCCCTGATACTCGGTCATGTTGTGCGAGAAGGTGGATTCAATTAGAATGGGAGCCGATTTCCTGTTGAACATTCCACCCCCACGGCTCTGGGTACCGGATGCCTGGTTGTCAATAAACTGGCATCCGGTGTAGGTGGGGGAGCCGGTCCAGTTGTACATACCGCCACCCTGGACCTCAGTTCCCGAGGCCA
>CAZDMY010000380.1:0-2600 GCA_964506405.1 uncultured Dehalococcoidia bacterium
ATCTCTACGACGACGAGACCGGCCTGTTCCACGTCCGCAACCGGACCTACCACCCAACCCTCGGCCGCTGGCTCCAACGCGACCCGAAGGACGCTGGTGTGCCCGGCGGTGGTTACCATGATGGGATGAATCTCTATGAGCACTGCCGAAGCATCCCGTCGATACTCTTAGACCCTTCCGGTGAGGCTGTGGTCTTATTTGGTGGGGGGTTCAAAATTCCATATGTCAACATTGATACAGGTCCTTTGTTTGTTCCGCCAGGATTCTATCTGGCCGGAACGCTGATTAATACTGCTGCGTGGATAACAGGGCAAGATGAAGAAGCAAAAGTCTTTAGAGGAACAGAGGAAGGCTTAGACCAAGCCAAGCAATGGCTACAGGACCTGCCGCCGGGCAAAAAGTGCGAGCTGAGAATCGCCGGGTATAGCAGTGGTTGCGCAACCGGGCTACGTTTAGCTCAGGATTTGGGTAGCGGGGATCTTTCAGATATCTCCGGAGATGTGCTGAAATCGCTTGTTTTCTATGATTTCAACTGGGGCGCTGCTGGAAACCCTGACTACGCCGGTGTTCTGCAAAACTTCCAGAAACCTAGTGCTTCTGGCCTGAGGGTTGAACATGTTGTGTCCGATGGATGGGTTATGCGCGGATTAACGTTCACGAAGGTCGATGAGTGGCACGGGCTTCTTGGCGAGACATACCCAATCTATAGGGCTGGTCAGCCGATACGAGATTGGACCGCTTACGTGTGGGATAATATCGGTACTCGTCCCGTACGCATCGGCGAGTACCTTGAGCACGGTGCATTGCTCGCCAACACTTCCGGCATTCATACAGCCGAGAAGGTTGGGGCGCCATGGTTGTCGCCCACTAAGCATGTGACTGAGGTGGATCATTTTGAATTGGGTCTTGTGTGGCTGTCGACCCATTCTGGAGACATTATTAGCCGCCTATATGGGGAGTAGAGACAATGGTGATTACATCCTTATCAACGTTATGGCAGACACGCGCGTGGTTGGTTAGCAACGCGTATACAGTTCGGTTACGACACTACGGGAGTATCGTCATTATGGCTGCTTGCTTACTTGGTGGTTGTGGTGTACGGGAGTCAGAAATGACGACTAGACGCGGCTGGGAAGGCATTCTATTATCTGCACGTAAGCACCCGCACCGGACGAATTACGATAAGATATTCAACTTTGACGGAACAACTCGCATTGATGGATACAGGTTGTGGTGTGGCTTCTATCGCGGTGTAAGGATCGAGTTATACTCATGTGTTCTGCAGCAACGGTATTATAGCTGGACTAGAGGAGGCATAAAGTACGTTGCAGTATTGCTAACGGCCTGGCCGGGTGACGCGAAGGGGAATGGCTCTATTGTGGCCGAGAAGCGTTATCCTCTTGACGCAATCGACACGTCCCTGTTGGTAGAGGATCCCGGGCTAGAACCAGATTACATACAAAATGTTGCGGCGGGACGTCTTCGCGCTGAGGTCGAGGATAGGGGACACGGGAGTCTGGCGGTTCGTCTGAATGTTCAGACGGTTCCGGAATGGTATGAATTTGATGTGGAGCGGTTACTCAAGGAATCGGGGTACGTGTTATCAGAAGGACCTCGTCGGGTCACATGGGAACGGCCGCCAGTA
The DNA here is from genome assembly GCA_964506405.1 of uncultured Dehalococcoidia bacterium. GTDB lineage: Bacteria > Chloroflexota > Dehalococcoidia > SZUA-161 > SpSt-899 > JBGLNL01. The sequence goes on from CAZDMY010000380.1 coordinate 1,646, forward strand.
TGGGACCATGACACATTTGTGCGCGTCATGCGAGAACGGATGCGTGGTTTTGACACCACTGGCGAGCGCTGGTGGGAAGGGACTCCGAGGCGCAAACAGATACAGCTACTCGACCATCCACTATGGGAAGACCCACAGGCAGTATCGAAGCTGCTGCAAAGTAATGAACCGACAGTGGTGGTATTCACGCTCAAGTTTATGAGACTTAAAAACTATGTCGATCCTTTCTATGTAGCTTCGCTTAAGGGCGTTGGCGATGATTTGATAACGCTGGGATGGCACTCCGATGGGTCTGTCAGAGCTGCCTTTGCTGAATTGCTGTTCCGTGCCACCCACTGGCCCACTGACATAGACGAGATTGAGCCACTGTTGGCTTCTGACGATCCTGCCGTGCAGTGTGCTGTGTTGGAGGCGTTCCTGAAGCAGGGGAAGATGCCAGAAGACGAGGCACGCCTGAGAGCACTGGCAAGGAGCGAGGATTCACTGGTTGCGAGTAGGGCTAGGCGTATGCTGAGCATGAGGGAGTAACTGATAGGTAACAGCGTGCTCGAAAGCAGGCACGGCCATAAAGGGGGGCGCATTCAAGGGGCTTTCGCCTGTGCCCTGCCAGCAGGTAGCGACTGTCTTGATATTCAAGCGCATTCTGGTGTTTTCCAGGTTGTGTTGTTTCTGATGAAGGCGCTCAGAGTGATGATGAGTGTTCGCATGCAGGCGGCGACCCGCCTTCGCCCACAGGGCTTCGGCTTCCCAGACGGCCTGAACCGGCGCATCAAGAAGGTGGACAGGGAAAGCGAGCCCGACGTAGAATATTCGTATTACTACAATACCTCTTGGCAGATCGTCGAGGTCCGCAAGGACGGGGCCGCGAACCCCTACAAGCAGTACGTCTGGGATCTGCGGTACATAGACGCCCCGGTCCTGCGCTGGTGGGACGCCAACGGCGACGGCGACTTCG
>CAZDMY010000381.1:0-578 GCA_964506405.1 uncultured Dehalococcoidia bacterium
AAACCCACAGGAGCGATCCGCATGGCGGCGCCATTCCCCCACGATCCTCCGGGGTAGATCTGCTCAGCAGCAGTATCCCATGGCGAACCCCTTTCGATCAAAGCGAATATACGCGGAGGGCCGGGGCCGTAACCCCTGAACGGCTGCCTGTTGTAATTGCGGCAGAACGTATCGGCCATGTGACGGCCATCGAAGCCCTCCATATTGATCAGCGATTCAGCGACGCCGATCATCATATGGGTATCGTCCGTGTAGCGAAGGATTTTTCGCCTTTCGGCGACGGCATCGATCTGTGCTTCGTTGACATTCGGTAACCCTTCGAATCCGGCACCCAGTCCATCACCCACGGCTGTGCCGAGCATGGAACCGGCGAATCTGCTTAAGAGGTGTTCCCTGTCCATCCGGTCCAACTTATTACGAAATGGATTAAATGATTAGCGATCAAGCGTAGCTGATCGCTAATCAGACCGCGAGTGCATTTTGGATTTCCGCCTGCCACTGCGGCATTTTGTAAGCAAAGGCGCGCACCAGCCCGAAGCAGCCGGTCAGCATCATATCGCCGTAAGGTGCCGCACTAT
>CAZDMY010000381.1:588-2594 GCA_964506405.1 uncultured Dehalococcoidia bacterium
TGGAGTGGCGCATCAGGTGCCGTTGTGGTCCGGTTACGGCGACGAAAGGAACTTCGGGGGCACTTTCCAGATGGAGGCATCCGTGTCCCTGATCCTGATAGACCTCTTCGTTAGTTAACTGGCCATGGACCAGCCGAGTGATGAGGTCATCGAGTTTTTCCGTATTTAACAAACGTGTGTGATGCTCGAGGAAGCCGAGGATAAGATTACCTTCAAGGTGGAATGCAAGCGTGTGAAAGTTGCCGACATTCACGATGACACGATGCCCGTGGCCGGCAACCTGAGTATCTTCCATTGCTCCGATTGCGGCGGCGACGGGGGTATCCATCACCAGAACAGGGATGGATCGCCCTACGCTTCCTGCGACAGACTTCATTCGAGTTAGATGCTCCGGTATTTCATCCGCCAGATAAGCGAAATCAAACAGGCTCCGATTTTGCTGCACTGTTTTCTCGAGATGTTGAAATCGAAAAACGCGGTCGCTGACACCGGGTGGTGCAGCACCGTGGTCGAGGACCGCAACTGCGATAGCATCCAGATGGGTATCGACGGTAAAAGCAGAGAGCGCCTGCTCGATAGCCGGAAGGTCCAGGTCCCGGGTCAAAATGGTAACAGATTCCGTGGGGATGGCGTTTTCATTGACAATATGAACACCCATTTGTGCGACCTGGTCGAGATCGTCGTCAAAGGTTGCAGCTGCTTCCGGGGTCGAATAGGCCGGCAATCCGCTTTCCAGGTGGAATTTTAAAGCCTTTTTCGAAGGACCTCCACCCATGTTAATACCGGTGAGAAAGATTGGTTTACCTGATTTGGTAGCGGACCTGATTTTCCGGGCCAGATTGAAGGTTGGCGAAGGCATAATCATCTTCACGCAGTTCTCGATGGTCTGCGTTGTATCAAAGATGAGGATATCCTGTGTGAGGCCACCTATATCGATTGCCAGGATTCGCATGGTGCAAATTCTACTTGATTATATTGAGGTTCATATAAGGCCGCAAAGCCTCAGGTACAACGATGCTGCCGTCGGCTTGCTGATAGTTTTCCAAAATCGCGATCATCACGCGAGGCAGGGCCAGACCGGAGCCGTTCAGAGTATGAACGAACTGGGGCTTGGCACCCTTTGCCGGCCGGTAGCGGACGTTAGTGCGCCTGGCCTGAAAATCCAGACAGTTAGAACAGGAACTGACCTCCAGCCATTCACCACATCCGGCCGCCCAGACTTCAATATCGTAAGATTTGGATGAGGCGAACCCGATATCCCCGGTACATAACTCTAAAATACGGTAAGGTAAAAAGAGTTTGCGGGCGACGGTTTCGGCGTTATCCAGCATCTTTTCAAGTTCGTCACCAGAGGTTTCGGGTTCAACGAATTTATATAGTTCCACTTTATCGAACTGGTGGCCCCGCTTAATGCCGCGAACGTCTTTTCCGGCTGACATTTTCTCGCGACGGAAGCAGGCGGTATGAGATACATGATAGAGAGGCAGGACGCCGGCTTCGATAATTTCATCACGGTAAAGGTTAGTCAGCGGAACTTCAGCGGTGGGGATAAACCAGAAATCTTCTTCGGCATCGTGATAGAGATGATCGCTGAATTTGGGAAGATTTCCAGAGCCGACGGCGCATTCCTGGCGGACCATGAACGGCGGATACGTTTCGATGTAGCCATGTTCCTGAACGTGCAGGTCGAGCATGAAATCGATAAGGGCACGCTGCAACCGGGCTCCCTTACCTTTCAGGATGTAGAACCGGGTGCCGGAAAGCTTCACCCCTCGAGCGAAATCGATAATATCAAGGGCTTCTCCGAGGTCCCAGTGCGGTCTCGGTTCGAAATCGAATTCAGGCGGTTCACCCCAGGTGCGGATTACCTGGTTACCGCTCTCATCATCGCCGAGGGGCACGCTATCCTGGGTCAGGTTGGGAATCCAGAGTAACATCTCGGTTAATTCCTCGGATAGTTTTGAGGCTTGTTGTTCCAGTGATTTTATCTCTTCTCCCGCTCTCCT
>CAZDMY010000382.1:0-2591 GCA_964506405.1 uncultured Dehalococcoidia bacterium
GACTATTAAATGTCCCGAAAATGGCAGGCCAGGAGGGACTCGAACCCCCAACCCCCGGTTTTGGAGACCGGTGCTCTACCAATTGAGCTACTGGCGTGTACTGACCCGGTATCTTGCAGCCAACAAACTACTTGATTTCCTTGTGCGGTGTATGTTTTTTGCAAAATCTGCAATATTTTTTCAGCTCCAGCTTGTCGGGAGTGGTTTTCTTGTTTTTACTGGTGGTATAATTTCTTTGTTTGCACTCCTGGCAGGCCAGGGTTACGGTTATTCTTGCATCCTTGGCCATTTCATCCTCACTCGGTTATATCCGAGACTACTCCAGCACCTACTGTGCGGCCGCCCTCCCGGATGGCAAAACGAAGCTCCTTCTCCATGGCGATAGGCGTGATCAACTCCACCGACAACTCCACCCGGTCGCCCGGCATCACCATCTCCACACCCTCGGGAAGACTCACCACGCCGGTAACATCTGTGGTCCGAAAATAAAACTGGGGACGGTAACCATTGAAAAACGGAGTGTGACGACCGCCTTCCTCCTTGCTCAACACGTAAACATTGCAAGAAAACTTCCGGTGAGGCGTGATCGAACCGGGCTTTGCCACTACCTGACCTCGCTCAACCTCGTCTCGCTTGATACCACGCAAAAGAACACCAATATTGTCGCCCGCTCGCCCCTCGTCAAGAATCTTGCGGAACATCTCCACCCCAGTCACCACCGTCTTATGCGTATCGCGGATCCCTACTATCTCCACCTCCTCGTTCACCTTGATCACACCTCGCTCAACGCGGCCCGTCACTACCGTACCGCGACCCGAAATCGTAAACACGTCCTCTACTGGCATCAAAAAAGGCTTCTCCACATCGCGCACAGGCTCCGGAATGTAGCTGTCCAAAGCTTCCAACAACTCAAAAATCGCCTTGCAATGCTCGCAATCCTCCTTGCCGCAACCACACTCCAAAGACTTCAACGCAGATCCGTTGATGATCGGAATATCATCACCAGGAAACTCGTACTCGTTAAGCAAATCCCGAACCTCAAGCTCCACAAGCTCAACCAACTCGGGATCATCAACCATGTCAACCTTGTTGTTGAACACCACTATCGAAGGAACACCTACCTGACGAGCCAGCAAAATGTGCTCTCGTGTCTGCGGCATCGGTCCGTCAGCGGCACTGACCACAAGAATCGCTCCATCCATCTGGGCCGCACCGGTGATCATGTTCTTGATGTAGTCAGCATGACCCGGACAGTCCACGTGAGCATAATGACGGTTCTTGGTCTGATACTCCACGTGGGCAGTGGCTATGGTTATCCCCCGCTCGCGCTCCTCCGGCGCCTTGTCTATGTCGTCAAAGGGAATGAAATCGGCCAAACCCTGCTTGGAAAGGGCCAAGGTCATGGCCGCCGTCAAGGTCGTCTTGCCGTGATCCACGTGACCTATCGTCCCTACATTGATATGCGGCTTGGTCCGCTCGAACTTCGCTTTACCCATGGGAATTTACCCTCCTTGCTTGCGTACGGAATACGGGGTGTATGCCCTTAGTAACCTCTTAATTTAACAAGTAATTCATCCATTATATGAGCGGGCACCTTTTCGTATTTCAAAAACTGCATGGTGTATGTAGCCCTGCCCTGGCTGAGAGACCTGAGGTCTCCGACGTACCCGAACATTTCGGAAAGAGGTGCTTCAGCTTTTACTATCTGCGCTCCAGCCCTGGACTCGGTTCCTGTTACCTGCCCTCTTCTGGCATTCAGATCTCTGAGAACCTCGCCGAGGTATTCTTCGGGAGCGATTATTTCCAGGCTCATGATCGGTTCGAGCATTATGGAATTTGCTTTTTTCAAGGCTTCTTTCAGGGCCATTGAACCGGCTATCTGAAAGGCCATTTCCGATGAGTCGACCTCATGGGCCTTTCCGTCGAGCAAGATGGCCTTGAAGTCGACTACAGGATACCCTGCGAGTTCGCCGACTTCAGCCGCTCCCCTGAGTCCCTTTTCCACAGAAGGGATAAAATGTTTGGGGATGGCTCCTTCTTTGACAGCGTTTTCGAACACTATACCTTGCCCTCTTTCCAGTGGTTCGAACTTGAGTTTTGCTACAGCGAACTGTCCTCTTCCGCCTGTTTGTTTTACCAGTCTTCCTTCGGTCTCCACAGTGGCTGTTATGGTTTCTTTGTAGGCTACTTGTGGTTTTCCCACATTTGCCTGTACCTTGAACTCCCTGAGCAGCCTGTCGATGATGATTTCCAGGTGGAGTTCGCCCATTCCCGAGATAATGGTTTGTCCGGTTTCCTCGTTCAGCCTTACGTTGAAGGAGGGGTCTTCCTCTTCCAATTTTCTGAGCGAGGCGTGCAGTTTTGCCTGGTCAGCCTGCGTTTTCGGTTCGATGGCGATGGAGATCACGGTTTCGGGAAACTGTATGGGTTCGAACACTACAGGGTGTTTTTCGTCACACAGGGTATCCCCCGTTCTTGTTGCTTTAAGGCCGACCACAGCGGCTATATCTCCGGCAAAGACTTCTTTGATTTCTTCTCTTTTGTTTGCATGCATTCTGACAATCCGGGTCATCCTTTCCTTTTTCTGTGTT
>CAZDMY010000383.1:0-2590 GCA_964506405.1 uncultured Dehalococcoidia bacterium
CCGCGTCATCCCGCTGATCATAGTCAGCCCGCCGGGGACGGCAAAGGTTAAAAGCTTATTTCCAAACCTGCTGAGGAAAGCCCGCTTGAAGGGAATATTCTCCAGCCTACCCCCCTTCTTGTACGGCGACGCGATCACCACGTCGGCATCGGTGGCGTTCAGGGCGTCATAGAGCTTTTCCACTATGTCCGCCCCCCAGGAAAGATCCGATTCAGTGGTTATAAAGTACCGCCCTTTCGCGGCCTGAAACCCTTTCCTCAGGGCGTATCCCCGGCCCCGGTTTGTTCCGTAGCTGATGACCTTCACCCGCGGCTCAGAACCGGCGATCTCGTTAACCAGGGACAGGGAATCATCGGTGCTGCCATCATTGACGATGATTAATTCAAACTCTTTCCCGATATCCCGCAAGGCGGTCAGCAAGTTTCGGACATTATCCGTTATCCCGGCGGCCTCGTTATACATCGGGGCGATAACCGATAATTCGATTTTATCTTCCATAATTTTGCCCAATTAGCCCTTTTCGATATTTACCTTTATAGTCTATGGTCCGATTTTTTAGTAGCGACCATAACATTGTTTTGGGGCAAGGTATCATTTATGTAAAGATAGGCGTTATTACGATATATTTGGATTTTTCCGAATCCAGCCTTTCTTAATACTCGATTCCAACATCCTCTGCCTCTCAGTCTCTTGTGAATATTGCCGTCATTATCTATTCGCAAGTTTAAGTGAGCCTGCCAACCGAAGTGGCCGCCTATTACCAACATACCATTTTCCTTTAATATGCTGCTGATAGCACAAATCGTATTCTCCCATTCGAAGTCATCGACAATATGAAACATAACACCAATAGCATTCACTAAATCATACTGACCACTTAGCTTCCCGATGACTTTCAGTGCATTACCGGGATATATATTAACTTCTCCAGTTGAAGAATATTTGTTCTTTAAATATTCATATGATGCAGTTGAAACATCCATACCAGCAATCAACGCCGGTGAGAATTTCAGATAAAAATCTATCCAGTGGCCGGAACCTGATCCTATGTCCAATATATTCTTTGCATTCAATGCAATATTGTTGTTGCGCAAATGCCTGAGTATTTGCATTTCCACAGAGGCGTAATGATAATATGCCGTAACTATGTTCTTCTGCGCCCCTATTGTTTGCCGATCCGAAACGCCATTTGTATAGAATGATTCATCCCACCATTTGTTAGCATTATAGCTGTGCCCAATATTTCTATAAGTATTCCACAATCCACGAACTATCGATGCTCTTTTTCTTAAATATTGATAGATCATTATATTGCTTACTACTGCGATATTCTTGGTTTTCTTTTATTATACACAATATTGGATGAATAGATTAATGAAATGTCCTACCGCCGCGAGATAATTCTTCGGAAATAAGAAAATGCCTTATCGCGAGGTTTGCGCTATATTGCCTTCACGGTTAATTGCCGACAGTGTTACCCTATATATCCCAAAGCCTGCAGCTTTTCCTGAACTTGCTTTTTTTCATCAGCCGATAAGCCAGCGGTGTCTGTCCGGTAACTCCTATACTTTTCGTCCATAATTTTCCTGAAACGAGCTATTACGTCCCTCTCCCCGGGATCGGAGGTGCCGATGATGTTGTTCTTCTCTTCCGGGTCCGCCATCAGGTTGTAGAACTCTTCCAGTTCCCTGGTCCGGTTCAGAATGAGCTTGTACTCCGGGGATCTCACCGACTGAATCGATCCCGGACCTCGATTTCCGAACAACTCTTCCGAATACGCGAGTTGATCGGGCATCGATTCCCCGTTGTGAAGTGGGACCAGGCTGACGCCGTCAAATCCGTCGTCCTTAGGAAAACCGAGATCGATGTTCAGTAAATCCAGCACTGTGGGAACGATATCGATGCTCCGTACAGTATGGCCGATGACCGTTGGTTTCACCTTTCGGTTCTTGACGATCAGCGGAATCCTCAGGTCCGGCTCGTAAAGTGTCTTATGCTGGGGGTATTCGAAGAAATATGTCTTCCAGGTGAGATTCCTTGCCGCACCCAAGGTTTCGCCGTGATCGCTGGTCAGAACAATGGTGGTGTTATCCCATATGCCATACTTCTTCAAATTGTTGACCAGCGGCTGGATGAGCATCCGGTCCATATACTCTATCTTGGCGTCATAATAGGCGTGCTCGGTGTGCCGATCCGGATCGAGCTTGCCGGAGAACAGCAACTCCTTCTCGGCCAGAAAGTGAACGTGAAAGTAATGCCCCCAGACGAAAAACGTATCCTGATGGTTTGCGTCAAGCCATTCGAACATCCGGTCCACCCACCAGCTGCCCAGTGCCGCGTTGACTGACTGGTCCCCGCTCTTGAAAGTCATCCTGTGGAACCCCTCCCCCGGTTCCCTGAACTCGTCAAAATGGTCAAAGCCCCTGTCGAAGCCGGGACGCGAGCCGATGAGATCGATCCCAATAAACCCGGCCGTTGAGTAACCATTCCGTCGCAAAATCTCAGGCAGAACGGTCGTCCGGAGGCGCTGAAACGGATCCCTGACTCCGGTTCTGTCCGGATCCTTCCCCGAGAGAATCGAGGCGTGGGC